>QKJM01000627.1 GCA_003249315.1 Archangium sp. | reverse complement strand
AACCCGGCGACGCCGAGCACGCGGGTGGAGCTGTCGGCCAGGAAGTGCCAGCCGAGCAGGGTGGCGAGGCCGAGGTAGAGGCCATGGCCGAGGACGATGAAGCACTTGCGGGCGGCGATGATGCTCACGCCCTCGGGGAGGGGCACACCACAGCGGGACTTGAGGAGGACGGGCTTGAGCGTCTCCGCGAGCAGGATTCCGCCGGGGAGGCTGATGACGAGGGCCTCGGCGGAGATACGGATGACCAGCAGGCGGAGGGCGTCCACCCTCCGGCCGAAGGCGGTGAAGAGGCGGCTCCATCCCAGGCCATCGAGGAGCACGGAGAAGCCGTAGGGCAGGAAGGTGAGGAGCACGGTGGGCCCGAGGAGGGCCACCGCCGCCCAGGCCCGTGAGAGATCCACCTCGCGGAACGTCCAGTACAGGCACGCGGCCGCGGCCAGCAGTCCGGTGACATAGAGCACCAGGTTGCGCCGGGAGCCGGGCCGGTTGGGGGAGGAGGGAGCGATCACCGTGTCATCAAAGCAGAGTGGGAGGTGATAGTCCCCGGTGCTCTGGTCCCGGGGGCCGATGGCTCCGCCCGAGCGGCTGCCCAGCTTGCTCCGCATGAGACTGTCCTGGGTCCTCGTCTCGGCGCTGCTCGTGTCCGCCTCCGCCTCCGCGAAATCGGAGGGAGAGTCGAGGCTGGAGACGGTCTTCCCCAGCCTGCCGGGCAAGAACAACGTCCGGTGGTGGGAGTTCGACTGGAAGTGGACCGAGTTCACCCCCGCGGAGAAAGGGGCTCCCGTCCGTCTGTACTTCTATGAGAGCGAGCGCGAGGTGGCCCGGACGTCCAAGCCCCTCATCGCGGAGGCCTACACGGACTTCACCGAGCGCTTCGCCTACGTCCCGAGACAGAGGATCCCCTTCCTTCTCTACAACTCCCACTTCGAGTTCGAGTCGACGCGGGCCTTCTTCGTGTCGGAGACGGTGCTCGGCGTCACCAGCACGGAGGATCTGACCATGGCGCTGCCCTACTGGGGGGAGCACCAGCGCTTCGATCACGTGATGCGCCACGAGCTGGCGCACCAGTTCACCATCCAGAAGCTCATCGACGAGGGACGCGAGAAGGGTGGCTGCAACCCCATCGTGTATCTGCCGCTGTGGTTCGTCGAGGGCGTCGCCGAGCGCTTTTCCCTGGAGGAGCTGACCCCCGAGGTGCGTGGGGTGATCGCTGACCGCCTCCTGGAGCGCGGCGAGAAGGAGCCCGAGGGGCTGCCCGGGTTCTTCTCGGAGGGGCGGATGGACTACGAGTCCGTGTACCTGCTCGGGCACGCGCGGGTGCGCTACCTGGACGAAACGTATGGGGAGAACACGGTGCGCCGCATCCTCGAGGAGGCGTCGCGGCTGTGTGGCTCTGGCTTCGGAGGCTTCGGGTTCGTGCCGACGTCCCCCGTGGGGAGCTTCGAGCGGCTGGTCACCTCGGTGGTGGGGGAGCAGCCCGAGGTCATCGATCCGCGGTGGAAGCGGTGGGCGCGCGAGCAGGTCCAGTCGGCGCTCGAGGTCCGGCACCCGTTCGCGGTGCTGGAGCTCCTCGAGCATCTGGGCTCGGGGGAGATCGACTCCTTCTCGTTGTCGCCGGACGGCCGCGTCCTCTTCTACCGGATGGTGGATCTGGATTCCGGCATGGCCCGTCTGTACCTGCGCGATCTGGAGGATCCACGCTCGCGGACGGTGGTGACGAGGGATCAGCGCATTGGCCTCGTGTCGTTGCACCCGTTCGATCGTCGGGTGACGGCCATCGGAGAAAGGCTGCTGGCCTACATCGGGCGGGTGGGAGATTCCGATGTCCTCTTCGTCCGCGAGTATCGTCGCGAGATGGACGGGGGGCGCGTGCGCCTGAAGCTGGGGCCGGTGGTGTCGCACGATCTCTCGAAGTTCGAGGGGTTGATCGAGGGTGGGTACCCGGCCATCTCGCCGGACGGGGCGGTGGCCTTCGTGGGGCTCGAGCGCGGGCGGGGCTTCCTCGACGTGTACCGCATGGACCGGCCGCTGGAGCGCGAGGCGGGGCTCGTACAGGTGTCGGACGATCCCTACGCCGAGCAGGGGCTGGCGTATGGAGAGGATGGCACCCTCTACTACGCGTCCGATGCCACGCCCGATGGACGGTTCGAGCTCTTCCGGCTGGAGCGAGGAGAGCTTCCGGTGGCGCTCACCCGCTTCGAGGGGAACGTGGACGCCACCGCGCCCTCGCCGATCGGCACGAGAGGGCTGCTCTTCGAGACGGCGGGAGCCACCGGCTTCACCCAGGCGTATCGCTACGAGCAGGGCAGGGTGACGCGCCTGACCGACTCGCCCACCTGGTTTCGCGGCCCCGCGGTGACGGCGGAGGGCGAGCTGCTGGGACTGGTGCGTGTCGACGGGAAGACGAGGCTGGCGCGGCTGCCCCGGGAGCGGTGGTTGTCGATTCCGGTGGAGGCGGCCCTCGAGCCTCCGGAGGCCATCGGGGGAGGTGGGCTCCAGCCCTGGGAGGTGCCCCAGGTGGATCTGGGCGAGGTGCGGGACTACAGGCCGCTCGCCAACCTCCGCTTCGAGGATGCCATCGGGGCGGTCTCGACGGGGCCCTTCATCCTCGGACAGGTCCTCTTCGCCGATCAGCTCAAGACCCACCTGCTGGCCCTCCAACTCCAGGTGCTCGGAGACTTCGATCGGTTCAGTGGTGACGCCTTCTACTTCAACACCTCCGGACGCACGGTCTTCGGGGTGGGGCTGCTCGCGCGTACTGGACTCCAGCTCGAGCGAGACTATTTCCGGACGGGGCGGAGCTTCTTCCTCCAGCGGCTCGGCGGGGCGGTGATCCTCGAGTACCCCTTCGGGCACTACATGCGCATGGAGGGCTTCCTTTCACCCCAGGCCCTGCGCAGCTTCGACTACTTCGATCCGGAGCGTCCGTTCGCCCGGGAGAGCGGTGGCCTCTACGCGGCGGTGCAGGGCGGGGCCCGGTTCGCCCTGGACACGCTGAGGCTGTCGCCCGTCGGCCCCTATGACGGCCTGGCCTTCACGCTGTCCGCGGAGGCGACCCGGCCCTTCGGTGGGCCTGACATGTTCGGCATGGCCAGCACCCAGCTCCTCGCCTACAAGGGCCTCATTCCCGGCTACGAGCGTCTTTTCTTGCACGGGCGCCTGGGGCTCGGCACCACCTTCGGTGGCCTCTTCCGCGAGGCCTTCTACCTCCCGGCGGCCTACAACCTGCGCGCCGTGAGCGGCGCCTCGCTGGAGCAGCAGATCGGCCATCTCTACTACCTGAGCCAGCTCGAGCTGAACTTCCCCCTGGCACCGGGCCTGGGCGACTTCCTCTACCTCCAGGGGCTGGTTGGACTGGACGCGGGACGGGTGGCCTTCGGACTGGCGGATGCCGTGGCCGTGCCTCGTTCCGCGGCGGTGCTGGGCGCCAACCTCATCCTCGGTCCGCTGTCGCTCCGACTCCACTTCGCCAGGCCCCTCGAGTTCGGCCGGAGCGAGCCCTTCCTCCAGGGGTGGATCACTCACTTCACCATCGGCACGCCGTTCCTCTTCGGCTTCAACGACTCGCTCGTGGACCGGGCCGGGCGCTGAGCGTCCTGGCCGGGGGCGCTATTCGCCGCGCTTCTCCGCTTCCAGCTTCGATGGGCTGGGGTACTCTCCGCGCGGTACTCACCTGCTCGACGGACCAACATGGGCAAGAAAGCGCTGGAGACCAGACCGCATGTGGCTCTGGCCTTGAGCTTCACCCTTCTCGTTGCGTGCGCTACCTCGCTGCCTCCGATTTCGGCGGATGGAGGCCTGCCGCGGGAACGAGCACTCGCGGGCGCATCCAGACGTGCGGAGTCTCGTGCGAGAGAGGCCCCGAAGACGATGGCGCCTGACGTCGTCAGCCCGTGGGCGGACGCCATCGCGGATGGACTCCTGGGCGGTTTGCCCCCTCCGGTGCTGCTCGGCACCCTGCCCGGAGGCAGGCTGCGGCTTTCGTTCCCTGCCTGGACGCCTCATCCTGAGCTGGATGCGCTGCGCGTCGAGGAAATACGCCCGTTGCTCGCCGCCATCGACTCCTTCCGGCCTCGCGCCAGCCCTCGGTTGCGCCTGATGGTGGAGGCACAGGGAGCGTTCCGCTCGAGCCAGGAGGCTCCTGCCCCATGGGAGTCGCGGTTGCGCGAGGACTTCCTCTCCCGCTTCGGGCCTCCGCTTCTCCCGATGCCCGAGTCCCTGGAGACGAGCCGTCTCTACCTCGCCCTCAAGCTCTCCACCCGCTACATGGACGATGGGATCCGCGAGGCTGCCCAGGAACTCTTCAGCGCCCCGGCCTTCCTGGCCAGCGTCTCGCTCTCGGTGCTGGTGTACTTTGCTGCCTGGTTGGCACCCGAGCCGCTGTTCTCGAAGGCCTTCGCGGCAGCGCTCACGGTTCGCTTGTCGCTGCTGGTGGGACTGGTGGAGTTGGGCCGCGTGGCCATGGCGTGCTTGCGGCTGTACAGGGAGGCCGAGGCCGCCACCACGCTCCAGGAGTTGGAGGCAGCGGCCGATCGCTTCGGCCTGTCCGTGGGTGGTACGGCCCTGCGCGTGCTGGTCGTCGTGGCCACTCTCGGGATGCCCCAGATCCTTCCCAAGGTGCCTGAGGGGGACCTGTGGACCCTGCTGAGTCCCTTGCGTCATGCGCCAGTGGGGGGGCCGGCGATGGAGTCCATTGCTTCGGCCCAGGTGGTGGCCGACGGCTCCCTGATCGTCACGGGAGTCGCAGCCGGCACGTCCGCTGCGTCCCTCTGCGGTGAACTCGCCACCTGCGCGATGATGGGGGCACGAGCGGTGCTTCTCGTGGTGGCTCTCCACTCTCTACCCGCTACGGCAAACTCCACACCCGGCAGAATCCTCCGCACAACGAAGCCATCGAACAGGAGCTGGCCGCCCGCGAGGCCGCAGGACATATCCTGCCGAGGAAGAACAAGCCTCAGTTGAACGCTGCCGGCCAGCGGGTCTAC
>QKJM01000118.1 GCA_003249315.1 Archangium sp. | reverse complement strand
AGTAGGTCGTCGCCGGATTTTTTTCTGAAGGCCCCGAGTCCTCACCACGAGGATTCGGGGCCTTCTCCTTTGCGGGCCTGGCCACCTCCTCCATTTCTCTCCTCCCCCCTCATCTCGGACTGGCGAGGGCTCGCGGGGCTTGCGTTGCTGCAGCTGCTCGAGGACGAGGTTGGCATGGCCAGGTGTTTCGTCCTGCTCGCCGTGGCCTGCTCCGTCTTCCTGGCGATGAGGGCCATTTGTCACCAGAACTCGATTCGACGGGTATTGGCGGAAGGCGCTCTTCTTGAGCGAGTTCGACTTTCTCCTGGTGACTCTGGAACTTGGGGGAGGGGGACGAACGGAGCTTGAGGGGTTGCACTGGAGCGGCCAGGGGCTGCGGTTCAGGCAGGGCTTCCTCTCGTTCGGCGAACTTCACGCACTCGGGGGTTTTGGAGCAGCCGGTGGTTCCAAGCCCGAGGCGGGCGTCGTCCTTTTGCGTACCGGGTGCGAGAGAGTGCGTCTCTAAGTAGGTCGCCAAAAGTTCCGAGAAAAATACCGGAGCCAGAAGCCCTTGGCGAGAACCCCGGCCTTGCGGAGAACCTCGGTCCGAGAGAGGGACTTCACCCACGCCTCGGCCGCATCCACGTGCTCGTCGACAGTGGGGTACTGGCGGTTGGCCGACACATGCTGCTTGAGGGAGCGCCACAGGTGGTCAGTGGGGTTCAGCTAGGGGCACTGCTTGGGCAGCCACAGCAGCTCGATGTCGAGCAGAGCGGCGAGGACCTGGGACAGGAAGGCGGTGTGACAGCCGGCCTGGTCGAGCAGCAGCAAGATGGGGCGACCCGGATAGGCCGTGCGCAGGCGACGCAGGAAGGTCATGAAGTCCCACTGCCGCTGGCGCATGCTCCTGGTCAGCACCAGGTGACCCGTGCGCGGGTTGAGTGCTCCCCACAGGACGCGCCTGGCGTTCTCCCCAGTGATGGGCACCTTGGCTTGCTCGCCCTCCAAGGCCCACGTGGCTCGCAGCGGGGGGAACCACCGCAGTACGGTGGTATCCATCACCAGCACGACAGCGCCAGGCCGCTCTCTCAACAGGCGCTTCAGACGGCGAACAAGGCCCCCTTTTTCTGGGGCACGTGGAGCGCCCGGGTCGCGTACTCGTGCCGAGGACGCTTCCAGCGTAGGCGTAGTGCGTGCATGCGTCGGCGCAGTGTGCGCTCCGAGACCTTGATACCGAACGTGCGGCGCAGGTGCGCGGCCAGCAGGGCCACGGTCCAGCCATGGGCGGCATAGCCCACCTCGTGTGGGGCCTTGCGGAGCGCCTCCAGGAGCAACTCGGCCGTGAGGGAGGAAGCAGCAGGGGGGCGTCCACTGTGCGGCTTGTCGGCGAACTCCTCCACCGAGTGGTGGGCCAGGTAACGCTTCCAGCCACTTGTAGACGACTGGTGGACTGAGGCAGGACACGTGACTCGCCTCGCCCACGCTCCTGCCCTCCGCCACGAGCTTCACCGCCAACAGTCGCCGGAACTGGCGAGCATCCCGCGTGCGGCGCAGGGCTCGCGCCAGGCGCCGTCGGTCGTGTACTGTCAGCCCCAAGTCATCGGGGCCTCTCAGCAGTCGCATGGGCTCAAGCTGTGCATCCGAGCCGCATTTTTCTCGGAACTTTTGGCGACCTACTTAGAGGTCCTGTCGCTCACTCGGGGTGAGCCTGTGGTGCCAAGGGGAGCGCTGGAGCCGGCCGCCCTCTTCTGGAGCCTGATGCCCAGAATGCTGCCTGTCCCTTTGTGCTCCTCCACGCATCTCTGGTGAACCGCAGCTTCGCGAGGGCCTGGGCACTGCTGTCCTCCGCGCATCCGCGGAGGTGCGCTGCAAAGCCCTCTGGGATTCCCCGGTCCTCCGTCCCCGCCCTCACAAGGCCCGAGCTCCTGGCCTTCGCCTGGCCGCGAGGTGCTGCTCATCGCTACGGACATCGAGCCGCCTATTTCCGGCTCTCGTGTAGACCCTGTGGGTTTCCCGCGGTGGACGGTTGTTCACGGAGGGAGACTCCTCGCGGGGGGGGCGCCGAGCTCGACTCCACTCTGAGCCTGCCCTGGCAGCAGTCTTGCAGAATGCATCGCCTCGGTACGGGCAGGGGCGGGGCAGGCATCTCCGCGAGAGAGGCGAGTGGTGGAGTGGGTAGGGGTGGACAAGCTGCTGGAGCGGCTGCTGGGAGTGAAGGGCAGGCTGGTGCGGTGGCACCCGCTTGTAGCCCTGCGGCGTAGTGGTGGAGGTGCAGCCGCCGAAGCGCAAATCTCGCTGTGGTGTCTGTGGCCGCCCCTGCCCGCGCCATGACTCGTGCCCGCCACGGCTGTGGAGGCACTTGGCCCTGGGGCGCACCTCCTTCTGGTTGAGCCATGCCCCGCGCAGCGTGGAGTGTCCTGGCCATGGCGGGCGGGTGGAGCAGGTGCCCTGGGCCGCCCATGATTTGCACTTCACTCGGGAGTTCGAGGAGATGGTGCGTGGCTGGCTCAGCGCATGGACAAGAGCGCTACGTGCCGGCTCATGGCGATCAACTGGCGCACCGTGGGCACCATTCTCGAGCGCGTTGTCGCACAGCGGCTGGACGCGCAGCGACTTGAGGAGCTCTACATCATCGGTGTGGACGAGGTGAGCCATCTGCGCCACCACTAGTACATCTCCGTGGTGGTGGACCACCTCGAGTCGCGCGTGGTGCGGATGGGTGAGGGCAAGGGGGAGGAGACGCTAAACAGCTTCTTCGACGAGCTGGGGCCGGAGAGAACACAGGTGCTCGCTCACATGACGACGGACCTGCGCGCCCTTCATCAAGTCGCTGAAGGTACGCGCTCCCCATGCTCTCCAGGTGTTCAACCGCTTCGGCGTGCAGAAGTCGGTCAACGAGGCACGGGACGAGGTGCGCCGAGCCGAGGTGCGACAGGTAGCCGGCACCGTGGCCGCCAAGGCCGTGAAGAAGAGCCGTTGGGCACTGTTGAAGAAATCCGTGGAACCTCGACCTGCGCGAGGGGAGACGCTGCGCGAGGTACAGCGGCTCAACCGGAGGCTGTACCTCGCGTACCTGCTCAAGGAGAGCCTGGCAAAGGGAATGGGCTACCGCCAGCCGGCGCGCGCCACCAGGAACTTGGACAACTGGAGCCAGCGGGTCAGTCGCTCCAAGCTCAATCTCTTCGTCCGGCTGTCGAGGACGGTCCGTCGCCACAAACACGGCATTGTCGCCTACACCCAGACGGGGTTGAGCAACGGTGTGGTGGAAGGTCTCAACAACAAGATTCGGCCGGTGATGCGCCGGGCCTACGGCTTCCGCAACACCGCCCGCAATGCGATGGTGTTCCTGTGCTGCGGGGCGCTGGTTCTCAACCCTCCGCTTGCCGGGATTCCTGTCGGGCGAGGGCCACGTTCCTGCCCGAGCCGCTCCTTCCTCCTGGTCGTTCCTCGCCAGAACCTGTCTGACAACCATACAGCCTGGTGGAGAGTTCGGTGGGGGAGGAGCCCTTGTGCCATTCGTTGGGAGTTCACGACCGGGAATCCTCCTCCTGGCCCTGGCCGGCAACTTCGCGCCCTCACCCTCGGCATGCACTTTGTCCTGTGGCCTCTTCCTGCCATCATGAGTCCCGTTGCACCGACAGCATGTTCTTCAACCCCCAGAAAATACCGAAGAGCCCTTTCTTGGAATCCGTGCTCACCGTGCGCCACTCGTTGCTCCTTGAGTCCTCCAGGCTGAGGCTCACCCGGTTGGTCCCTAGGGGCCGGGGCCTCTCCGCTCGGTAAGGACATACCTGGTCCTTCTCATGCGCATGGTTGGTGAGCAGCAGGGTGCGCAGCACCCCAATGTGAAGGCAGTCGGATCATCGACGTCTGATTTTCCGGCGAAAAGACGCCCATCTTTTGCTTGCGCAGCAATACCGCACGTCTGCTGCGCGACACATCCGCGGAGAGCGCACCGCCGCCGAGCTCTCCGACTGCGCTCGGCGCTGCCTGGGGGGAGAAGTCCATGAGTGCCCTGCGTGGTCGTCGATTCACCCGGCTCACTGGAGACCTGGTCTTGCTTGGCCTCGACCGGGTCCTCTGGTTTGTTCTTTGGGCTCTGCGCGACGAGCTGGGGCCGCGCGCGGTGGCCGGTCGCCCATGCTCGCCTCCCTAGGACACCTACGATCTGGCACGACTCGGTCTCCGCTACCGCATCGGGCTGGCTGAACACCATCGACCGCATCTTTCTCTCCTGGGCAACGAAGCATGTCCTCACGCGCCGGCTGCGGAGGGGGGAGGAGCGCAAGTGCGCTGGAAGTTGCTGCTCGAGGCGCTCACGAAGCCCGGCTGGGTTGAGTTTCACCGTTACTGTCAGCCCGTCATCCACTGTGACCCGGCGTGGAATCAGGTGGTGGTGGATGGAGCAGCGCATAGGTCGGATTGGACCGGATGGAAGCAAGACATTCCGCGAGCGTGTGCTCGCCGGTCTGGGTGAGTCCTGCTGTCGCGCCCAGATGTTCGAGGCTCGCTCTAGGGCGAAGTCAGCGAGGACCGCCTCGAGAGACAGGCGCACAACGAGGAGAGGGCCGCTTCGCCGCGTTGCCGCGCCGATGGTCGAGGACTCCACGCCTCCAGCGAAGAGTGGCTCCGAGTGCCAGGAAGCGCCCCCTTCCAAGGGTGACCGAGGGATGCTTGCTCGCTCTCCCGGTGGTCGTGCATTCCCCTCGCATGGAAGGGGGTAGGAAGAGAGGAGGAGAAGGGTTGACAGAGGAGGCAGGGGTGATAGAAGGCGCGCCCCTCGACCGGGAGAAACCGGCCGCAACGGCGGCAGGGAGAGTCCGGAGAGGATGAAAGACGAAAATAGGAAGTCGACGGAACGAAGTTGACTCTAGAGGGAGCGGTGGTAGAAGCCGCGCCTCCCCCGGAAGGGAAGGCCCGAGCGCAGAGGCGAGCGGGAGGAACGGAGGGGGAAGAAAGAGTCGACGAAGAGATGTTGACTCCGATGGAGGCGATGAAGTAGAAGCCGCCTCCCCTCGAAAGGGAAGCGAAGCCGCAACGGCGGCGAGCGGAACTGAAGAGGAGAACCGGTGAAACAAAGCGGCAACGGTCGCTTGACAGGGAAGCCGGTTCGAAATAAAGAGTGCGGCCCCCGGGTTGAAAGGGGAGCTGCCGAGAAGTAGAAGGTA
>QKJM01000811.1 GCA_003249315.1 Archangium sp. | reverse complement strand
ATCTGCTGCACCGCCTGGGGATGCACTCGGCCACCTTGCCGGGGCGCCTGCCCGAGGTGGAGCCGCGCCCGAAGAAGTCGCGCCGGCGCACTCGCAAGGGAGAGGCGGAGACGGTGGCCCACGACGGTCCGGTGATGGAGACCGCCTCCTCGGTGGGCACCTACCGGCACATGCCGCTGGTGGGGGCCACGGTGGCCCACTTCTACTCGGAGAAGGCCGAGAAGATCGCCAGGGATGAGCTCGGGCGCGACTTCGAGTTCGTCCCGGACGTGGTGCAGCTCACCTTCCCGGGGCCGGTGTCCGCCGGCCAGCTCGGTCCTCGCAACCGCGGCCTCTCGGCCCTCACCCATCGCGAGTGGCCCGAGGAGTGCGGCGTCAACGCCGCCCACGCCCAGGGCATCAAGGGCGCCGGGGTGATGCTCGGCATCCTCGACACCGGCGTGGACGCGGACCACCCCGAGCACCAGGACCGCGTCATCCAGTTCCGCTACGTCTCCCTGTTCCCCAATTCGCCCCACAACCCCGCCCGGGACGTGCGCGGGTTCGATCCCGACGGCCATGGCACCCACGTGGCCGGCATCGCCGCCGGCATCTACCACGGCGTCGCTCCGGAGGTGGACCTCTACGTCGCCTCGGTGATCGAGTCGGAAAGCATACGCACCAGCCTGGGGCGGGTTGCCGCTGGCATGGAGTGGTTGCTACACCAATTCTCGAGGCCCGAGAACGCCACGCGTCCCGCGGTCGTGAACATGTCCCTGGGGTTCCCCGTGCAGCCTCCGCCCGGCGTCAGCGAGCTGGACTACCGCCTGAACATCCGGGCGCTGCAGGCGCTGCTCCGTCGGCTTCTGGACAGCAACGTGCTGCCGGTGGTGGCGGCCGGCAATGGGGGCCCTGGCACGGCTGGCTACCCCGCGGCCTTCCAGGAGTCCCTCGCCGTGGGGGCGGTCGACTTCTCCCGGAAGGTGGCCAACTTCTCCGCGAGCGCCGTGGTGCATCAGCGCTCCGTCCCCGACGTGATGGGTTACGGTGTGAACGTCTACTCGAGCACAGAGCGGCGGTGCAACAATCAGGCGTTCTATGAACGAATGAGCGGAACGAGCATGGCGGCCCCTTACGTCGCGGGTCTGGCCGCGCTATATCGCTGCCGTTCCCCGGATCTGACGGCACTGGACGTCCGGGACCTGATTCTGGACAATGCCCTGAGACTGCCCAGGAGTTCGGTCGGGCGCTCGGGGAGGGGATTGGCGGTCTACAGGTAGCCAGGTGGCATCGAGGCCGGTGGCGGGTGCGTGTCCATCGGGCTCGGAGGGAGGTAGACGGATGAGCAGAAAAACAGCGCCTACGCAGGGTCGGATGTCCGGCCGGTTTCCGCGCATGCCCGCGGTCACGCCTCTTCCGGGGGCGCGAGTGGGGCCCGCGACCGAGTGGATTGAAATCCTGGTGATGCCCCAGGAAGAGCCCGGCCCCTATGTGCCCTCTCCCCAGCGAGATCGCTCACTGGCCCACAAGGCCGCGTGCGAGGACAGCCGTCAGTTCCGGGACCGCGTCCTGAGCTTCCTGCAGGCGCGGCACCTCATGGGCGCCGTGCGGTGGATCAGCGAGCCGGGCTCGATGCCCATGGTGACGCTGCACGGCACGTCGCGAGTGCTGGAGCAGTTGCAGCAGTCGCCGCAGTTCGAGGCAGGGCGCACCACCCAGCTCGAGATGTACACCTGACCGACCCGCCCCTCGGGTAGGACTCCTGCGTCGAATCCCGACCACGGATGATTTATTCACGTCACCCCGGGCAGGCAAGCCCCCCGGGCTGAACGCCCGTGTCTCTTGCGCAGACCCTCTCGGCATCTCATGCGTTGGAAAAGCTCGCGCGTCCATATCCCTTGAACGCACGAGCCGGCCAGAAGGGTCTGATGGACCCTCCCGCCGGCTCGTTGTGAGGCGTATGGCGTCAACCAGGTGACGCCTTCGCGGCTACATGATGAGGCCGCCGTCCACGTCGATGGTGCGGCCGTCGAAGTAGTCGCACTCGAGGACGAACTTCACGGCGATCCAGATGTCCTCGGGGACGCCGATGCGGCCCACGGGGATGTTGGCCACCAGGGCGTCGCGGGCCTTCTGGTTCATGCCCTGCGTCATCGGCGTTTCGATCATCCCCGGAGCGACGGCGCCCACGCGGATGCCGAAGGGAGCGAACTCACGCGCCCAGGTGAAGGTGTTGGCGGCGAGCGCGGCCTTGGCGGACACGTAGTTGGACTGGCCGCGGTTTCCGTGACGGGCGATGGAGCTCATGTTGACGATGACGCCGGGCTTCGTCCCGTCCTGCACCATCTTCGCCACCACCTCGCGCACCATGAAGGTGGCGCCGGTCAGGTTGACGCCGATGACGGCGTTCCAGTCCGCGGTGGACAGCTTCTTTATCTCACCGGTGTTGCGATCCTTCTTCACCAGCAGCGCGTCCCGGAGGATGCCGGCGTTGTTGACCAGACCGTTGAGCCCGCCCATGGTCTCGGAGGCCCACTTCACGAAGGAGATGACATCCTCCTCGTTGGACACGTCCAGGCGGCGGCGGTGGATGCCGGCGGGCAGCGCGGCCAGCTTCTCCTCGTTCACGTCGCCCACGGCCACCGAGGCCCCGGCCTCGTGCAGCCGCTGAGCGAAGTGGGCACCCATTCCCTGCGCGCCGCCGGTGACGATGATCTTCAAGTCCTTGAGCTGCATGCCTTCTTCCCTCTCTTGGCTGACGCAATGCGTTGCATGGGGGTGCGTCAGCATCTGAATGACGGTTTTTGACAATAGCGCGCGGGGGGTGCTACGCAAGACTGAAAGATGAATCGGTCTTCAACTCCGTCACCCGAGCGCGCTGTTCCGCCGACCCCCCGGGGGCAGCGCACGCGCCAGCGGCTGCTGCGGGCGGCGGAGACGGTATTCGGAGAGAAGGGGTATGAGCACGCCTCCATCGCGGACATCACGCGCGAGGGAGGCGTGGCCCTGGGCACGTTCTACGTGTACTTCCCGGACAAGAAGAGCCTCTTCGTGGAGGTAGTGGACGGGCTGGGGGAGCGGCTTCGCCGGCTCATCGCCGAGTCGGTGGAGGGGCTGGAGGATCGGTTGGAGGTGGAGCGCGAGGGGCTGCGGGCCTTCTTCCGCTTCGCCAACGAGCACCGCAACCTGTACCGGATCGTCCGTCAGGCCGAGTTCGTCGATGAGGCGTGCTACCGGCGCTACTACGTCACCTTCGCGCGAGGCTATGCGCGGGGGCTGAAGCAGGCGATGGCGGAGGGGCAGGTGCGGCGCCTGGACTCCGAGACGCTGGCCTGGTGCCTGATGGGCATCGGCGACTACCTGGGCATGCGCTGGGTGCTCTGGGAGGGGGAGCAGGGCCAGGAGCAGGTGCTGGACACCGCGATGGATTTCATCCGTCACGGCATGGACGACCGTCCGGCCGTGGCCGAACCCGACAACAAGAGGAGGAAGCCGAGGAGCGCGCGCGCGCCCCGGCGCGATACACGATGAGATACGCCAACATCCTGGCCACCGGCCGCTACGTCCCCGAGAAGGTCCTCACCAACGCCGACGTGGAGAAGATCCTCGGCGAGAAGGTGGACGAGTGGCTCCAGCAGAACGTGGGCATCAAGGAGCGCCACCTGATGGCGGAGGGCGAGGTCACGAGCGACCTGTGCGTGGGCGCGGCGAAGCAGGCCATGGAGCGCGCGGGGGTGAAGGCGGAGGAGCTGGATCTCATCATCATCGCCACGGACACCCCGGACTACCTCAGCCCGGCCACCTCCTCGGTGGTGCAGGCGAAGCTGGGGGCGACGAACGCGGGCACCTACGACATCAACTGCGCGTGCGCGGGGTGGGTGACGGCGATGGACGTGGCGAGCAAGACGATCGCCGCGGACGATAGCTACCACCGGGTGCTGGTGGTGGGCGCGTACGGGATGACGCGGTACGTGAACTGGAAGGACAAGAAGACCTGCACGCTCTTCGCGGACGGCGCGGGCGCGGTGGTGCTGGGCGCGAGCGATCAGCCGGGCTTCATGGGCGCGAAGCTGCTGGCGGTGGGCGAGTACCACGACGCGCTGGGCATCTACACGGGCGGCACCTCCCGGCCCGCCACGGCGGAGACGCTGGAGCTGACGAACGGGAAGCCCTCGGTGCAGTTCGTGCGCAAGTTCCCCGCCACCTTCAACACCGAGCGCTGGCCGATGCTGCTTCGTCAGCTCCTGGAGCGCTCGAAGCTGACGATGAACGACGTGAACCAGTTCGTCTTCACCCAGCTCAACCTGCGCACCATCGAGGCGACGATGCAGGTGCTGGAGCAGCCCATGTCCAAGACGCACTGGACGATGGACAAGTGGGGCTACACGGGCTCGGCCTGCATCCCGATGACGCTGGATGACGCGGTGGTGCAGGGGAAGGTGAAGAAGGGCGACCTGGTAGCGCTGTGCGCGAGCGGCGGCGGCCTGGCCATGGCCTCGGCGCTGTTCCGCTGGACGGCCTGACGGGGCGACCCGGAGGAGGGGACGAGGAATGTACATCGGCGACTGGATGGGCCGCGGTGCGGTGTATTGGCCCGCGCGGACGGCGGTGGTGGACGAGGCCAGGGGTGCTCGCTTCACCTACCGGGAGATGAACGAGAGGGCGGAGTCGCTCGCGGGCTGGCTGCGGGACGTGGCCGGGGTGTCTCGGGGAGACCGGGTGGGGCTGGTGGCCCACAACGGGGTGGAGTACCTGGACGCCTTCTTCGCCTGCGGCAAGCTGGGCGCCATCTTCGTTCCCTTCAACTGGCGGCTGCACGCGCAGGAGCTGGTGGAGCTGGTGAAGGACACCGGCCCGCGCGTGCTGCTGTACGGCGACGACTTCCGCGACGCGGTGGCGGTGGTGAAGGAGCAGGTGGGCGAGGCGTTGAGGCTCGTCCATCTGGAGGAACAGGGGGTGGCGGGGAGCCACTCCTACGGCGAGGCGCTGGCGTATCGGCCCGCCTCCCCGGTGAGGAACGATCGGG
>QKJM01000396.1 GCA_003249315.1 Archangium sp. | reverse complement strand
TGGGTGCCGAGCGGCCCCTCCCCGGCGAAGGCCAGCCCGCGCCGGGCGGCATCGAGGCACGCCTGGATGCAGAGCGCGTAGTTGCCGGAGGCGAAGGCGCCCTCGGCGGCGCGGGCGTGATCGATCAGGTCCGAGGGGGCGAGCGCGCTGGCGGGGCCGAGGGGTCGCTGTCCGGTGAGCGCGGGAGGCGCGACGGGCGCGCTCGCGAGGGGCTGCACCGCGGGCATGGAGCGCGAGGGCCGGGTCGTGGTGGTCGTGGCCGGATGGGCGGGTGTCGAGGCCCGGTGTGGGAGGTGTTGGCTGAGCTGGGCCTCCAGCCCCTTGCTGGCGGCCACCGCCGCGGGGGGGTTGCTGGAGCGAGGTGGCGGGACGATGCGCTTGGCCTGCAGGTCCCTGATGACCAGGCGGGTGATGGCCTTGAGGGCATCGAGCACGCCCCGACCGCTAAGGGCCTCGGTCTCGAAGTCAGGGACGGCGCGCGGGTTGAGGGCGGCGCGCAGCTCCTCCACCGGCAGGGCGTTGGGCAGATCCCTCTTGTTCCATTGGAGCACCAGCGGGAAGCGCTCCAGGCGGATTCCCTGCTCGAGCAGGTTCTCCTCCAGGTTGGCCAGCGACTCGCGGTTGGCGTCCATCATCTCGGGCTGCGAGTCGGCCACGAAGACGACGCCGTCGGCCCCTTGCAGCACCAGCTTGCGGGTGGCGTTGTAGAAGACCTGGCCGGGCACCGTGTACAGCGCCAGCCGCACCGTGCAGTCGTTGACCCGCTCCACCTTCACCGGGAGGAAGTCGAAGAAGAGCGTCCGGTCCCCCTCCGTGGCGATGGACATCATCTCGCCACGGTGCGCGGGACGCACCGTCTCGTAGACTTTACGCAGGCTCGTCGTCTTGCCGGACAGGCCCGGCCCATAGAAGACGATCTTCACGGCCACTTCGCGGGCCACCAGGTTCACGCTGCTCACGGTGTTACTCTACCTAGAACGACTCGGCGTCTCGCGCCAGTTGCGGAGAGCACAATGGCGGGGAGGACCCGCGAGGTGCTCGCTCGCCAGCAGGGCGGCGCACGTGGTCTCCCTCGGGGCTCGATCCGGGCCAGGCTCCGGCGGCGGCATCTCGGGTGACGGGCGCGGAGGCTCGATTGCGGCCTCGTTCGAGGGACCGATATGGTCTCCGGATGAATCTCTCGGTTGGACTGCCGCGGATGCACAAGGAAGCGGGGGAGAAGCGGGACTTCCTCCCTTCGCTCGTCGCCTTCCTGGACAGGGCTGGAGCGCGTGAAATCGTCGTCGAGGACGGCTACGGCTCCGGGATGGACGTCTCGTTCCAGGAGTACCTCGATGCTTCTCCGAAGGTTCGGATCGGCACCTATGACGAGTGCCTGGCCCAGGACCTGGTGGTGATGCTGCGCTGCCCCGATGACGCCAGCCTCCGCAAGCTGCGTCGCGGCACCATCCTCTTCTCCATGCTGCACTACCCCACACGACCGCAGCGCGTGGCGCTGCTGCGCGAGCTGGGCATTCACGGCATCAGCCTGGACGGCCTCACCGACGACAACGGCCGGCGCCTCGTGGAGAACCTCCACTCGGTGGGGTGGAACGGTGTGCAGGCCGCCTTCGGCGAGCTGGCCAGGATGCACCGACGCTTCCGTGAGCCCTCCCGTCGTCCCCTGCGCGCCACCGTCCTCGGAGCGGGTGCGGTGGGTGGACACGCGGCCCGGGCCGCCAGCCGCTACGGAGACGAGAAGCTGCGTCAGTCCATGGTGGCCGCGGGCGTGCCCGGCGTCGAGGTGACGCTGCTGGACTACGATCTCACCGGCCACGAGAACTACATGCTCACGCGTCTGGAGAGCACGGATCTGCTGGTGGACGCCACCTATCGACCGGACTCCAGTCGCCCCGTCATTCCCAACGAATGGGTGGCCGCGCTCCCCGTGCATGCGGTGATGTTGGATCTCTCGGTGGATCCCTACGACTTCACCTCGGATCCCCCCTCCATGAAGGGAATCGAAGGCATCCCCGAGGGCAACCTGGATCAGTACGTCTTCCTTCCCGATGACCCCGTCTACGAGCGCATGGATCCGCGGATCAAGACTGTCCACCGCAGGGTGGCGCTCTCGTGCTACTCGTGGCCTGGCGTGCATCCACGCGCTTGTATGGAGGTGTATGGACAGCAGCTCGAGCCACTGCTCCAAGTCGTCTTCGAGCGGCCACTGGGGGAGCTGGACGAGAGGCATGGCAGCTACTTCGAACGCGCGGTAGCCCGCGCAGAATCGACGAGATGGCACAAATCCCCAACCCGCTGACTCTGGGTTTGCCCCGCATGCACAAGGAGCGGGGTGAACGTCGTGATTTTCTTCCCAGCCTGGTGCGCCGGATGACGAAGCTGGGCGTGGAGGTGTACGTCGAGTCCGGAATCGGCTCTGGAATGGGGCTGACGGACGCGGACTACGCCGGCCCGGGCGTCCACGTGGTGGACCACCAGGAGGCCTATCGGCAGGACGTGGTGCTGGTGCTGCGCTCTCCGGAGCTGGACGAGTACTCCAAGCTCGAGAAGGGCAGCACCCTTATCTCCATGTTGCACTTCCCCACGCGGCCGCGGCGCATCCGCCGCCTCACCGAGCTGGGTCTGGAGGCGATCAGCCTCGACTCCATCGAGGACGATGAGGGCCGGCGGCTGGTGGAGAACATGCGCGCGGTGGCGTGGAACGGCCTGGAGGCGGCCTTCGACACGTTGGAGAAGACGGAGCCGACGCTGCAGGACTCCGGGCGTCCGCCGGTGCGGGTGACGGTGATGGGCGCGGGCATGGTGGGCAAGCACGCGGTGGAGGCGGCCACCAAGTACGGAAGCATCGAGCGCAGCAAGGCCTACCGGCAGAAGAACCTCCTGGGCGTGGAGGTGACGGTCGTCGGGCGCGACCTGACGAGCCACTGGGCCTACATGAAGGAGCGGCTGCGCAACACCGACGTGCTGGTGGACGCCACCCAGCGCTCCAACCCCACCGTGCCGCTCATCCCCAACGACTGGCTCGGGTGGTTGCCCCCGCATGCCGTGGTGTGCGACCTGGTGGTGGATCCCTACGTACTAGAGGGCAATCCGCCCACGGTGCGCTCGCTGGAGGGCATTCCTCGCGGCGATCTGAACCAGTACGTCTTCCTGCCGGACGATCCCAACTGGACGAAGACGGTGCCGGCGGAGATTCCGACGAAGCATCGCCGGCCGACGGTGACGTGCTACTCGTGGCCGGGCGTACACCCCAGGCCCTGCATGGAGCTGTACGAGGAGCAGCTCGCTCCGATGCTGGAGACGCTCTTCACCCGCGGGGGCATGGAGAACCTGCGCCCGGACGGTGACTTCTTCGAGCGGGCGCTCTTCCGGGCCAGCCTGCGCGCCTGGGGCGGTCCCGAGGCCGAGAGCAGCCAGGAGGCGCAGGACTGAAGTCCCCCTGGCCGGGGTGCCGGGCGGGTGGTTTTTGGCGCTACGGCGGGCCCGGCGGCTCGTGCCGGACGCGCCAGGTCTCCGGCGGGTAGCGGCGCAGTACCCACAGCGCGAGCGCCGCGCCCGCGCTGGCTCCCAGGGTGTTGAAGAGCAGGTCCGGCAGCGGGTCCTCGAGCGGATCGAAGGCGTTGCTCACCCACTCGGCGAACTCCCACAGGACACTGCCGGCGAGGGTGATGGAGGCAGCGAACAGCCACAGCAGGGAGCGACGCTCCTCGAGGGGTTCTCGGAGGGACTGTCCCAGCCAGAGGCCGAGCAGCAGGGCCGCGGTGAACGTGGTGACCAGGTGGATGACGTCGTCGAAGGCGTACACCGTCTCCAGCAACCGCCCGCCCCAGCCGTAGGTGTTGGCCAGGCAGGTGAGGATCACCAGCAGATCCATCACCCTCGGCAGTTGGTGGATGAGTGTCAGGTAGGCGACGGAGGCGGTCAGGAAGCCGCCGACGAGCGCCGCGTGATCCCACCGGCCATCGACCAGCGTGGTGACGAGGCAGGCGACCATGAAGGCGACGCCGCCCCAGGCTGCATAGGTGTAGATACGACCCTTCCGCCTCATGCGCGCGCCTACGGAATTCCCAAGGTAGGGCGTCGCCGGAGGAGGCGGAAGTCACGCGGGTCCTTTTCGGGGTGGCGCCGACTGCCCGCAATGCGTCCGCCACGGACCGTACCAGGCTCGCTCCTTCAGCCAGCGCTGGACGGACCGCACGGACAGCGGATGATGAGGTTCAACGCTTCTGCCGGCCTCAGGCCGCCTTGACTACCTTGCCTGCCTTGATGCAGCGGGTACACGCCAGCACGCGCTCGGTGCGGCCCTCGACGCTCGCCCGGACCTTCTGGAGGTTCGGGAGGGTCCGCTTCTTCGACTTGTTGTTCGCGTGGCTGACGTTGTTGCCCACCAGCGGACGCTTGCCGCAGATGTCACATTTCCAAGCCATGACTTCCAACTCCTTGAAATCAGGGGCAAAAATAGAAACCCGCCCCACAAGAGGGGCGGAACCTAGCAGAACTCACCTGAAAATCCAGCCTCTTCGGCCCTAGAGGACGGTCTTCTTCTTCATCATCTCCTGCACCAGGTGCGCGGCGCGCATGCCGGCGAGGAACTCTCCCTCGAGGCCCAGGCCGGGCAGCACCTCTCGCCCGGCCAGCAGCACGTTCTTCGTGGGAGTCTGCTGCTTCAACCCGGTGACGCCGAGCACCGACTCGGTGTCGAAGGTGTACAGCGGGTGGGGCATGAGCCGGCTGCCGCGCACCTCGCTGGCGTCCAGGTAGGGGGCCGAGCGCAGCACGCGCTTGTCCCGGGTGAAGGGCATCAGGGCCTCCAGGTGCCCGTCGATGCGGTTGGCCAGCCCCTGGAGGAAGCCCTCTCCGAGGTCCCTCGTGCCCGCGGGGACGAAGC
Source organism: Archangium sp. (assembly GCA_003249315.1). GTDB lineage: Bacteria > Myxococcota > Myxococcia > Myxococcales > Myxococcaceae > QKJM01. The sequence continues at coordinate 117 of QKJM01000396.1, read as the reverse complement.
CCCCGGCGCACACCACCTGGAGCGACGGATCCTCCTTGCCATCGGACTTGCGCGCCGGCTGCTGCTGGATCAGCAATGGCCCCAGCTCGGCGTCCTGGGTGTCCAGGAGCAGCAGCT
>QKJM01001039.1 GCA_003249315.1 Archangium sp. | reverse complement strand
ACCCCGCTGACCGTTCCGCTCCCGCCCGGCTCGCACCAACTGGAGCTGAGCAATCCGGCCAGGGGCGTGCGGACGACTCGCGCCGTCACCGTGAAGCCCAAGGGCATCACGAAGCAGCGCATCCGCCTGGGCAAGGGCTCCTTGGTGGTTCGCGCCCCGCCTCGCTCGCGGATCTTCGTCGATGGTCGCAAGACCCGCTCCAAGGTGTCTCTGTACGAGGGCGAACACCAGCTCGTCGTCACCTCCGGCAGCAAGCGCTGGGAGAAGCCCTTCCAGCTCACCACGCGCCAGCGGCTGGTGATCAAGGTAGATTTCGAGAATCCCTAGTTGAAAGGTGAAGGAAGACGATGAAGGGAATCATCGCAGTACTGGGTCTGGCCACGCTGTTGGCGGTGACGAACGCGCGGGCCCAGGAGGAGACGGCGACGACCGCTCCCGAGGCCACCACGCCCACCACCGAGGCCACCGCGCCCGACACCGGCCGCACCATGCGGCTCGGCAACCTGGATCTCCGGGCCAACTTCAACGCGGACATCCTGCTGACCTTCGTCAACGCGGGCATCGGCGTGGACGTGGGCGTGCTGCCCCTCGGACCTGGCGTGCTCGCCCTCGGCGGTGAGATCGAGGCCGGCGCCTGCGTCACCTTCTGCCTCGGGTTCAACCTGCTCACCGGGTGGGATCTCAGCACCCGCTACCTCTCCCCCCACGCCCGCGTCACCTACCACTTCACCCCGCCGGCGAAGTCGCCCTCCCTCCAGAAGGTGGACTTCTACGGGCTGGCCTTCGGGGGCATCACCTACAACACCGCCGGCCTCTCCGGCGACGCCGGCGACCAGCGCTTCGAGTACACCGGCGTCGACATCGGCCCCTCCCTGGGCCTCGGAGCCGGTGCCAAGTACTTCTTCAAGGAGGACAGCGGCCTCTTCCTCGGCGCCGAGGGCCGCCTGCGCTGGTCCGCCGGCACCTACGCCTGGACCGCCCGCGTTGGCAGCGTCGCCATCAGCGACACCCAGTCCTTCTGGAGCCTGAGCGGCTTCAACGTCCAGCTCTTCGCCGGCATCCGCATCTGAGCGAGCGGGGAGATCAGGCGCTCTTGCGGCGCCTGATCATCGCCTCGTACGAGCGGCCCACGCTCTGCGAGAGGATGAGCAACTCCCCCACGTCCGGCGGGGTGAGCTGACCCGGCCCATTGTCCACGTACAGCATGTGGACCAGCTTCCCTCGCACCAGCAGCGGGAGGATGACCGCCGTCGTCGGGTAGTCTCCTCCCAGCAGCTTGTAGAACAGGCCGGACGCCGCGTCCCTCCGCACCGGACCCACGTAGTGCGAGCGCGTGTCTCGCACCAGGCTGAAGGTGCTCGGCGACTGCAGGCCGATACCAATGCGCTTCACCGCGGCCTCGCGCACCCCGCGCCCCATCCCGCGCCAGCCCGTCACCAGGCTGCCCTGCACGCTCAGCAGCAGGCACCGCCTCCACTTGCCCAGCGCGTAGCGCAGCACCGTGGTGGCCACCTCCTCGCGATCCGAGCTTCCCGACAGCTCCGCCTGCGCCTCGACGAAGGTGAGCGGTGTGCGCGGCGGCTCCTGCACCAGCACCACTGGCCGGGCCTGCACCGCCGGATGCACCGGCACCTCCGCGGGCACGGCCGGGACGACGACCGGCGCCGGTGGCACCTCGGGCACCGCCTCCTCCTCGATGATCTCGATGAGCTCCAGCACCGGCTCCGCGCCGTCCGCCGCCGCGCCCCCGTGGAGCGCCTGGGCGTAGAGCGACTGGAACTCCTCCTCGCTCATCAGATCTTCGACCTTCTCCTCCGCGGCCTCCTTCTCCGCCCCCCGCAGCGTGCGCGAGGGCCGGATGGCGTTCATGTCGATGGCCCGCATCTCGCGGAACGCCTTGCAGTGGCGCCGCAGGAGCTGGTTCATCCGGAACTCGGGGATGACCACCGGCACCACGCGCTTGCCCGTCTTGAAGGCCAGCGCGTCCAGCGTGCCGTAGTCGTGCGGGTTGATGACCGCCAGGCTCATCCGCGTGGCGTCCACGCGCATCGGCAGGTAGTCATGCTCGTCCGCGTGGTTGAGATCCACCTCTTCCAGGGCGCGCGGATCCGGCGTCAGCTCTCCCGAGGCGAAGGCCGCGTTGTGCTGCGTCCCGAGCATCCGCGCCAGATCCTGCTCGGAGAGCAGCCCCAGCTCGACGAGGTTCGTCCCGAGCCGCCCGCCATGGACGACCTGCGACTCGAGCGCCTCCTCCAGCGCCTCGGGAGTAATGAGCCTTTCCTGAAGGAGCAGTTCGCCCAGGCGCATGAGGGCACGGCTTGTAGCCCCCTGTACCTCCTTCCGCAAGGCGCTACGCGTTCCCCTGCTCTCCGGAGGACTCCGGCTCCTCCGGGTGATGACTCAACGCCACCCGGTTGCCCTCCGGATCCCGGACGTACACCGTCCACTTCGTCTCGCGCTCCAGCGCCACCCCGGCCCGGGCGAAGGCCTCCACCGCCCGCGCCCTCCCGGCCGGGGAGATGCGGAAGGCCAGCAGGAAGAGACCCGGCCTTTCGGTCTGGAAGGGGCCGGGCTCGGGCTCCCCCGCCACCTCCTCCAGCGCGAGAAACCCTCCTCCTGGCACACCCACCCACACGCTGCGGAGCGAACCATCGGGCCGGTGGTGCCGCACCAGCTCGGGGAAGCCCAGCACCTCCCTGTAGAAGGCGGTGACCCGCTCCACGTCCCGAACCTGGATGGCCAGATGGTGGAAGCCCTGAATGTCCATGATCGGAATGGTATGGTCCCAGCCCCCCATGGCGCGACTTCTCATCGTCGAGGATCATCCAGAACTCGCCACCCTCATCGCCGAAGCGGCGCGAAGCCGCGGCCATGAGGCGCTGGCCGTCCACACCGGCGAAGCCGCGCTCGCGGCCTCGGGCCCGGCGGCCTTCGATGCCGCCATCGTGGACCTGCTCCTGCCCGACATGCGCGGGAGCGCCGTGCTGTCCACCTTGAGGGATCACGCCATCCCCGCAGTGGCCATCAGCGGCGTCTTCAAGGGCGAGCGCTTCGCCCGCGAGGCCACCGAGGTCCACGGCGCCCGCGCCTTCTTCGAGAAGCCCTTCGAGCTCTTCCAGCTCCTCGCCTCCGTCGAACAGCTCTGCGGACTCGCGCCTCCCCCGATGCCCGTCGAGCATGAGGACGAAGAGGTCGTGGTCCTCGAGGATCTCATCCCGCTGGAGGAGGACGAGCCCATCTTTGCCGCCCCCCAGGACGAGCCCGTCTTCGCCTCGACCCAGGACGAGCCCATCTTTGCCGCCCCCCAGGACGAGCCCGTCTTCACCGCGCTCCACCAGGACGAGTCCGTCATCGCCGCGCCCCAGGACGAGCCCATCTTCGCCTCGCCCCAGCCCCATCAGGTTCCCCAGCCCCAGCAGGAGCCCGTCCCCACGGAGCCCATGGAGACCGCGCCCGCGGATGAGCCCCTCTTCCCTTCCCCCGAGGAGCCCGCCCCGCCCGTGCAGGGGCTGGCGCTCGTCGAGGAACCCCCCGTGGCCGTCGCGGAGATCGTTCCCGAGGAGACGGAGCAGCCCGAAGTCACTCGGATGGACATACCGCTCGCCGAGGAGAGGCCCGCCCCCGTGCTGGAGCTGGTGACGCCCGCCCCCGTCGCGCAGGCCGAGCTCACCGGAGAGGAGGATCCTCACGGAGAAGCACCCATCCCCCTCGAGGAGCCCGAGCCCGCCCAGGAGGATCTCGTTCCGCCCTCGGAGGAACACGCCGTCGTCGCCGAGACCGGGAGCCCCCAGGAAGACGAGCTCGAGAGGCTCGGAGAGCTGGTGGCACTCGAGCCACCCGAGCCAGAGTCCACCCCCGAGGAGGAGGCTCCCGCGCCCGTGGCGGGGCCCGAGCCTGGAATCGCCCTGCCCTTCGGCGAGCGCGAGAAGGTGTGGACCAAGACGACCGCCCCCGGCAGCCGCCGTCGCCCCCCGCCCGAGTGGTCGCTCTCGGGGGATCTGAAGCACACCAGCATCCCTCGCCTGCTCAACGCCTACTACGAGGCCCGGCACAGCGGAGAGCTCAAGTTCCGCCAGGGCGCCATGATGAAGGTGGTCTACTTCGAGGCCGGCCGGATCATGTACGCCGCCTCCAACCTCCCCACCGAGCGCTTCGCCCGCTTCTGTCTCCGCCGAGGCGTCCTCCCAGAGGCCCGGGTGGCCGAGGTGGCCACGCTCGTCCGCGAGCAGAACCTGCGCTCCAGCGAGGCGATGATGCGCCTGGGCCTGCTGGACGAGCAGCAGTACCGGCAGCTCCTCGAGGAGCAGGTGAAGGAGATCCTCTCGTCCTCCTTCCCCTGGACCGAGGGCGCCTACGGCTATAGCGCCAAGCGCCCGCCGAGGGCCGGGCTGGTGAAGCTGTCGGTGTTCCCCGGCGACATCATCCTCGAGGGCGTCCTCAAGACGGAGTCCCTGGTGGCGCTGCGTCGGCGCATGCCGCCCTTGCGCCGGCTCTTCCCCAGCGCGGCTCCTCCCTACGGCCTGCACGAGCTGAAGCTCGAGGGACAGCAGGCCCTGCTGCTGGCGTACGCGGACGGCAGCAAGACGGTGGAGGATCTGCTGACGCTCACGGATCTACCGGAGCGAGAGATGCTCGCCACGCTGAGGGCGCTGGAGCTGCTCGGCGTGCTGGAGGAGCGGAAGGAGGAGCCCACCCGCAGCCGCATCAGCTTCGGCCTGTAGGAGCGTCTCCTCTCATCGCCTCCGACGGCGCACGGCGGAAAGCAGCGCCCCCAGCGCCAGCAGCGCCGAGCCCGAACCGCCCGCGCCGGAGCAACCGCAGCCGGACGCGGGCACGTCCGTCCCCGGCGTGGCGTCCAGGGAGACGGGAATGCCGCGCAGGAGGGCCTCGCCGCGCATGTTCCGCGCCCCCAGCAGCCGCGGACGCGCCACGTAGGAGAGCATCCCGGAGCCCTGTCCCTCCAGGGCCAGCCCCTCCACGGTGAGGGTATCGTCCTCCCACCTGGCCTCCACGGGGGCGCCATCGAAGCGCGCGCTC
>QKJM01000404.1 GCA_003249315.1 Archangium sp. | reverse complement strand
CCCACCCACATCACCCCCATCCACACCGTGATGTTCGAGCGGATGGTGCGGGACACCGGCTTCGTGCTGAGGGAGCATACCTTCAACCGCTCCGAGCCCACCGTCACGCGCCTGGGCAATCAGCTCCTCACGAGGCTCATCGGCCCGCTGCTCCGGGGCCTCAAGGGGGGCGACTGCCACATCTTCGTGCTGCGTCGGGTGTGAGGCTCAGAAGTCGTCTCCGAGCTCTGCCTCTTCGAACCGCTGCCAGGTCCCTTCCTGGAGCGTGTAGGTGACCGTCTTGATGCTCGGTGCGCCGTCCTGGTCGAGATCGGACGAAGCCGTCAGACGCATCGTCCCGGAGTTCGAGGTGAACGTGGCCCAGACGTCATAGCGGAAGTAGAGCTGTCCGTCCGGGTTCCATCCGAAGGTATTCCACCCTGGCACGGTGGGATCGAAGGTCTGCCGGGAGCCATCGGGCGGCTGCGGCGGGTTGGCCGCGAGGATCAGCGTCCCTCCGCCGGGGAACCTTCCATGTTCGATCCAGTGGGCGTTCAGGGTGCGCGCGAGCGAGGTGAGCATCATGTCCCGCTCGGCCCTTCTGGCGCGATGGCTCATGAGCTGGAACTGCGGAATGGCGATGGAGGCGAGCAAGCCGATGATCGCGACGACGATCATCAACTCGACGAGGGTGAAGCCTCCGTGTACGGGGCCAGGGCGGCGTGTCGTGCGTGGCATGGGCATGCTTCCTTGAAGCGGAAGAGGTGTGGGCGTGCGGGTCAGGGCGTGGTGTTGCCCACGTTGGCCGGGGCAGGCGTGGAGGGGGTGACGAGGTAGGTGCTGCCTACCTGCTTCACCTGCATGCCCTGGGCCTCGAGCTGGTCGAGCCAGGCCTGTTGCTCCGGGTTGATGGGTCCGTTCACCAACGAGCGCACCATCATGGCGCCAGTGGCCTTGTCGGGGATGACCAGGGTGTTGGGGGGCGCGCCCGGGTAGTTGGACTCCCGCTCGCCGTTTTCCAGCAGCTTGGGGACGTGGTAGGCGCCCACGGCGAGCACCACCAGGGCCAGGACGATGGGCAACACCCGCTTCTTCGTGGGAGGGCCTTGCTCCGGCTTCTCCTGGAGGATCTTCACCTTGGTGGGGGAGGGGGCCTTGCGGGGTGCCGGGGGAGGCGGCTTGTGGGGAGCCTCCCGGGCAGGCGGAGATCTCGCCGTGTTGGTGAAGTCGACGGCCTCCTCGGCCAGCGTCTCACTGATGCGATCCACGGCGAGCGCGAGCTCCGGCGAGGCGAACTCCGTGGTGCGCAGTGCATCCAGCGCATGCTCCACCTCGGACAACAGCGCGTCGAGCGCCAACGGATCCACCATGCCCTCCGAGGTCAGGAGCAGATCCTTCGCCGCCGCCAGTCGCCAGCGCGCCGCGAGCGCTTCACAAAGCGCGTCGGCCGTTCCCGTCATCTGGAGTGCTTCACGCTCGGGGTGGGTGAGCTTCTCCTGGATGACGTGCGCGCTGGGGAGGGACACCGCCAGCTTCATCCTGCCTCGCAGCACCTCCAGGGCCTCGGCCTGGGAGGGCACGTTGCCGGGCCAGATGGCCGTCGGCGAGTAGGTGGGGTGCGGTGGGGCAGGCTCCTCGTCCCCCGCGGTCATCGAGGATTCTCGTGGTTCTCGTTCGTTCGACATGGGCCACGCAAGGTGATGGTTCTGCTCATCATTCACTCATCGCGAAGCGGAAGACAAACGGACTGTGGCGCAACGAGGCTCGCCGGGCCTGGAATTCAAGACAAACGAGGGGGAAGAGGGGTGTGAAGGGACTCACGCTCTGGGAGTGAAGCGGTTCACAGCGTCGGCGAGGGCGGTCTGGCAGGATCTTTTCCATACCGGCAGTGGGGGATCGCACATGAACGGAATGGCCACCGATTGGAGCGATGCGCCGTACGACTGGAAGTCGGATGTTCAGTTGAAGCTCGGCCTGGCCTCTCCAGAGGATACGGCACGAGGGCTGTTCTTCAACGGCCTGTTGGATACCGCACGGACGTTTGGAGGTGAACCGCTGGTGCAGCGCTGCCTCGAGGCCTGCGGGCAGGATCGGTTCATGGACTTCTTCAACTACCCCATTCGCATGCACCTGCAGATCATCACCGAGGCGATGGAGACGCTGGTGAAGCGGTACGCGACCTCGGAGAAGGTGCTCAAGGAACTGGGGCGGCGTGCGAGTTCGGACTTCCTGGAGTCCATGGCGGGACGGGCGGCGTTGAGCCTGGGGGCGGGGAATCCACGGCGGCTGTTGAGCAGCCTGCCCTCGATCTACCGGGTGTCGATGAGCTACGGGGAGTACTTCCTCTCGTGGACGGAGCCGAAGGGAGGCCGCTTCTTCTTCCGGCACGACTACCTGCCCCACCAGGTCCACCAGGGCGTGGTGGCGGCGATCCTCGAGCAGGCGGGCGCGAGGGAGGTGAGGATATCGAGCCGCCAGACGGGCCCGCTCGACGGCCTGTGCGAGTTCTCCTGGCAGTGAGCCTGCCCTCCCGGGGGAGGTGACGATGATCGCCGCGCACAAGCTTCAGCTCAATCCTGTCAGCCCCGAGAACCTGTTGGAGCCGATCCCCCTCTACCGGGAGTTGCGCATCCGGGAGCCGGTGTACTGGTCGGAGATACTGCAGGCCTGGTTCATCACCCGCCACGAGGACGTGATGGCCTGTTTTCGGGATCCACGTCTGCGCGCCAGGCGGACGAGGCACTTCGCGTACGGGCTCCAGGAGCCGGGCTCCACCGTCCAGGCGCTCGAGGCCTGTCAGCCGGTCATCCGACGGCGCATGGAGGAGTTGGTGGAGGGGGTGAAGCCCCAGGGGTGCATGGAGCTGGTGCGGGAGTTCTCCCACTGGCTGCCTCCGCTCGTCGGGCACACCCTCCTCACGGATCAGCTCGGCAACGGCATCCACGATCTGCTGATGCACCCGGAGCAGCTCCAGAAGCTTCGGGAGGAACCCGGGCTGGTGAGGTCGGCCGTGGAGGAGATCCTCCGCTACAACCCGGCGATGCCCTTCCTGGACCGGCTGGCCTCGGAGAGCTTCGAGCTGCACGGCCAGCTCCTCCGAGAGGGGAGCCGGGTGTTCCTCGGGATGGCGGCGGCCAACCGTGATCCGCTGGTCTTCCCCGAGCCGGATCGCTTCGACATCACCCGCCTCAGCGCGAAGCAGGGGCACCTGAGCTTCGGCTGTGGCCCCCACCCGTGTCTGGGCGCCCACCTGGTTCGCGGCGGGCTGGAGACGGCCCTCGAGGTGCTGCTGCAGCGCCTGCCCGGCCTGCGCCTGGACGAGGACCGGCCACCGCGGCGCAAGAGCCCCAGCCTCACCTTTCGTGGCTTCGAGTCGCTGCACGTTCGCTGGTAGGAACGCGTTTTCTGGAGGTCGCGCCGAGCTCCGAGAGGGTGAAGTCATTCCAGGAGCTGCGAGGGATCGGGCGTGCCGCCGTCCACCGGCGTGCCGCTGACGGGGGGCTGCAACGTCCCTCCGATGACCTGGTCCATGGTGCGCACGGTGGTTCCTCGCGAGGCCCGGGTCTCCAACCAGCCGAGGAAGGCCTCGAAGGTGGACCAGGAGATGGCGAACTTCAGCGAGGAATCACAGGGCTCGCAGACCCGGTGGAAGACAATGGGTACCCAGCCGCCGCCGGACTCCTCCGCTTGTAGCACCAGCGCCTGGAGATCCTCGAGCGCCCAGTCCGTCTTGACCGAGCCGTGCGTGCGGATGGCGTAGGGATCGCTCGGAGGAACGGGCTCGGCCTTCGGGCAACTGGTGCAGTCTCCTGGAAGGGACAGGCCGCCGCTGGCCCGCGCCGAGTTGTAGTTGCAGTCGATGACGATCTGCCGGGTGGTCTCGTCCTGGTCTCCGAAGGGGTAGGAGAGCGAGGTGATGCGCAGCCCCGCGTCCAGCAGCGCTACCCGACCGTCGCAGACCTCCCTCCGCTGCGAGTCCGGATCGAGCGTGGTCAAGTGAGGATGGCTGATGGTGTGGCAGCCGATCTCGTGCCCCCGGGCCTGCAAGCTCTGGAGCTGGTCATACGTGAGCTGGCCCGCCATGCCGAGCCGGCCGCTGATGACGTAGAAGGTGCCGCGCATGCCGTGCGCTTCGAGCACCTCGGCCACCTCGGCGTGCTCGTCCAGACCGTCGTCGAAGCTGAGGGAGACGATGACCTCCCCCGGAGCGAGCTCGAGGCCTCCCTGGTGTACCTGAGGTGGCTCTGCCTGGGACGAAGGGTCGGCGCCCAGGCAGGCGCAGAGCAGGAGGGGAAGCAAGGGGAGGGCGCGGGTAACGCGGCGCGTGAAGATGGGGTGGGGGGTCATGATGGCGAGCAGGATGAACACCCCCCTTCCCGTATTCACCCGCCCGCGGGCAGGTGGTCGGTGGTCGACAGTAGACGGCGGGCGCGATGGCCGGGCGCTACCAGACGAATCGCGGCCCTTCGATGCGAAGCTGTTCTCGTCGCGCCTCGTAGTCAAGGAGCAGTCGTCCGAGCGTCGCCCAGAACTCTCTCCCATGGTTGTCATGGATGAGGTTGCGCAGGGTCGACGCGGTCAGCTCCCGGTCCTCGGCCACCTGGGGCAGGCTCAGCCCTTCGCTGCGGAACGCTACGGGCGCGTCATGAAGGCGGCCTGCTTGACGGACCAGAGCTCCCGGCCGTGCTCCTCCTCTCCAGCGGCGAAGAAGAGCCGGGAGCCGGAGACGGTGAGCTCGGATGGAGACGAACTCATGGAGCCGGGGGCCAGGTCGGCGACTCGCTGTGTGCCCTCGGCGGAACCATCGGACATCCAGAGCTCCAGGCCGCTCACGCCGTCCGAGGCGGCGAAGGCGAAGGTGCCCCGCGGCCCCACGGGGACGATGGCCGTGGTGCCCAGACCGCTGCTCTCTCGGCCAGGCATCACGTCCTTGACGAGGACGGTGCCCTCGGCGGTGCCATCGCTCTTCCACAGCTCGGCACCATGCACCCCATCATCGGCCTTGAAGTAGAGGGTTCCGTCGATGACGTTCAGGTGGGGACTGGTCCCCATGAAGGAGG
>QKJM01000507.1 GCA_003249315.1 Archangium sp. | reverse complement strand
CGCGCGAGGAGCAGTGGCTCCGGAGCAGGCAACCCCACGTGCGTGGGGTTGGTCTCGGTGAGATCCATCAGGGGGAGCCCGCGAGCACGTCGTTCCTCGAGGGAGCGGGCCAGCGGATTCCAGGCGCGAGGAAAGTCGGTGCGCGAGGAGAAGACGCTCACAAGCCAGTCATCAGCATCTCGGAGGCGACGCGACGAATGAGCTCGCGACGAATCTCCTTGCGACAGTGCTCGACGGCCTGAGGGTGGGGCTGATTCTCCGAACGAGCGCGCACGGCGGTACGAACGACGAGTTCCACCTTGGCTGGCTCGATATGGAACAACCGGTGTCCATCCTTCTGGAGGAAATAGGAGAGGCCGCGCGCATCAAGGAGCTTGTGGAAGTACCGCCTGGCAACGGCGAGGAGCGAGAGGTCGATGATGTCCGCCATGCGCCCGGGGTTGTCGCGCAGATCGAAACATGCGTCCATTTTCACGGCCGAGTCACACGAAAACTTGCCCTCCTACGAGGGTATGGATCGCCGCGGAGGCCGATTTACCGGCCCCGCACGCGCCTGTAGCGCGGTGTGGAGAGCCACTGCGCCACGAGCGGAGCGAGCGCCTTGCGGAACGCGGCGTGACGGCGGCGGGAATCCATCAGGTATGGCACGGGACCGAGGACCTGAACGTGGTGACGCTCGGCGATGAGACGGGGGTTGTCGCGCTCGGAGGAGTCGCGAGAGGGGGATGAGCGGGAGAGGAGGACGGCGGCGACGGGGATGCGACGAGCGGCGAGAGCCTCGAGGGAGAGGGCGATGTGGTTGAGGGTGCCAAGGCCAGCGCGGGCGACGAGGAGGACGGGAAGGCGGAGGGTGGAGGCGAGGTCGATGACGTCGTGGGAGGAATCGAGAGGGACGAAGAGGCCGCCAGCACCTTCGACGACGACGGGGCCGCGCTTCAGTTGCCGCCAGGCGGCGAGGGTGGTGCGCCAGTCGGGTTCACGGCCGAGACGCCGTGCGGCGACACCCGGAGCGAGCGGAGCGCGAAAGCGATGGGGGCAAAGGAGCTCGAGAGGAAGCTGGCTGCGAGCGGCGGCGCGGAGGGCGAGGGCATCCGAGGGAGCGGAGAGAGAGGAGCACCCGCTCTCATAGGGCTTGAAGCCCTGGGGAGAGAGACCGGCATCGACGAGCAGGGACAGGAGGGCACAAGAAGCCTGGGTCTTCCCCACCCCGGTATCGGTCCCCGTGACGAAGACCTGAGGACCACTCCCCTCTCCCTCCGGGAGAGGGACGGGGTGAGGGTGCCGCGAACCACGAGTTGCCACACCGCGAGAGGCCACGAACTACCTCCGGATACCGAGCCTGCGCAGAGCATCGAGGGCCATATCGACATGCCCCTCGCTGTGAGCGGCGGAGAGACAGAAACGAAGCCGGCTCGTGCCGACGGGGACGGTGGGAGGACGGATGGCCTTGACGAGGAGCCCCTCTGAGCGGAGCGCGCGAGAGGCCTCGAGGGCGGACTCGGGCTCGCCGAGGATGACGGGGAAGATGGCGCTGCGAGGCTCGGCGGGGAGCCCGAGAGCGCGGAGCCCCTCGGAGAAGCGGCGGATGTTGCGCCAGAGGCGGGCGCGCAGGGAGTCATCGAACTCGACGAGATCCACGGCGGCCTCGGCGGCGGCGCACAGAGCGGCGGGGAGCGCGGTGGAGAAGACGAGAGGGCGAGCGCGATTGAGGACGAGCTCGACGACGGAGCGGGAGGAGCAGATATAGGCGCCCAGGCCGCCGAGAGCCTTGCTGAGGGTGCCCATGCGGATGTCGACGGCATCCTCGAGGCCCAGTTCCTCGCACAGTCCGGCGCCGCGGGAGCCGAGGACGCCGGTGGCATGGGCCTCGTCGACGAGGAGGGCGGCGCGATGGGAGCGGCAGAGGGAGACGAGCTCACGAAGAGGAGCGTGGTCCCCGTCCATGGAGAAGACGGTATCGGTGACGACGAGACGGCGACGAGCGGGGGTGGATGCGAGGGCCGCATCGAGGGCCGCCACATCGCAGTGGGGATAGACGACGACGCGGGCGCGAGAGAGGCGGCAGCCGTCGATGAGGGAGGCGTGGTTGAGGGAGTCGGAGAAGACGACGTCCTGGGGGCCGACGAGGGACTGGAGGGTGCCGACGTTGGCGGCGTAGCCGGAGTTGAAGAGGAGAGCGGCCTCGGAGCGCTCGAAGGAGGCGAGGCGGGCCTCGAGACGCTGGTGGATTTCGGTATCACCGACGACGAGGCGGCTGGCCCCGGTGCCGACACCGAGCCCCTCCAGGGCGGAGATGGCGGCGGCGCGAACGGAGAGAGAGGAGGCGAGACCGAGGTAGTCGTTGGAGGCGAAGTTGACGAGCGTCTCGCCGCCGATGCGGACGACGGGCCCCTGAGGAGACTCGAGGGGCTCGAGAAAGCGGCGAAGGCCGCGAGAGGAGAGCTCCGCCAGTTCCTCCGAGGCCCACACCGAAGCGACCCCCCCACCATCTCCCTCTCCCCCCGGGAGAGGGTCGGGGTGAGGGTGCCGAGAACCCCGGCTTCCCCCCATATCGGAGTCACTGGAACTCACCGCGAAGACCCCGGCTCCAGAGGACGAATCCCGGCCTTCTCGAGCATGGCCATGTCCTGGGTGTACTCAGGATTACCAGTGGTCAGCAGCTTCTCGCCAAAGAACAGGGAGTTGGCACCGGCAAGCATGCACAGGAGCTGAGCCTCCTCGCTCATCTGCATGCGGCCGGCGGAGAGGCGGACCATGGACATGGGCATGAGGAGGCGGGCGGTGGCGATGGTGCGGACCATCTCGACGGTCTCGACGGGCTTCTGCTCCTGGAGGGGCGTGCCCTTGACGGCGACGAGGGCGTTGATGGGAACGGACTCGGGGTGGAGCTCCTGGTTGGCGAGGGTGAGGAGGAGCTTGCAGCGGTCGTCGATGGACTCACCGAGGCCGATGATGCCGCCGGAGCAGACGGAGATGCCGGCGTTGCGGACACGGGAGAGGGTGTCGAGACGGTCCTGGTAGGTGCGGGTGGAGATGATGTCGCCGTAGTGCTCGGCGGAGGTGTCGAGGTTGTGGTTGTAGGCGGAGAGGCCAGCCTCGCGCAGACGCCGGGCCTGGCTCTCGGAGAGCATGCCGAGGGTGGCGCAGGCCTCCATGCCGAGGGAGCGAACACCGCGGACCATCTCGAGGACGGAGTCGAACTGGGGACCGTCCTTCACTTCGCGCCAGGCGGCGCCCATGCAGAAGCGGGTGGCGCCGGCGGAGCGGGCCTGGGAGGCGGCGCTGAGGACGGACTCCACGGACATGAGCTTCTCGGCGGGGACGCCGGTGTCCTTGTGGTAGCGGGCGGCCTGGGGGCAGTAGCCGCAGTCCTCGGGGCAGCCGCCGGTCTTGATGGACAGCAGGGAGCAGAGCTGGACCTTGTTGTCCTGGAAGACGGAGCGGTGGACGGTCTGCGCCTTGTGGATGAGCTCCAGGAGGGGCAGGTCGTAGAGGGCGCGGACCTCGGGGAGGGTCCAATCGTGGCGGAGGACGACACCCGGGGGAGGCGAGGCGAAGTGCGCGTGACCGTGGAAGGAGTCGCTGGCGGTGTCGGACATGGGCTCCTCGGAGGGGGGAGGTAGGTGGAGGGCGCACGGTGCGTGGACGCCCGAACCTTGTCAACCTAGGAGAGCGCTAGGGTTGACGACTCCGCCGCCGAGGAAGGAGGGAGGGAGGCCGGGCCGGCAGGCGCCCTCCCCTGCTCCGAGAGGTCAGGCGTGGACACGCCTCCCCTTCTGGGCCCAGCCATAGAGGAAGAGCACGAGGATGGCGCCCACTACCGACATGATGAGCCCCGAGGGCCTCAGCTCCAGCCAGTCCCCGCGGGTGAAGAGCGAACCGATGAAGCCACCCACGAAGGAGCCGACGATGCCCAGCACGAGGGTGGCCAGCAGCCCCATGGCCTGCTTGCCGGGCATGAGCGCCCGGGCGATGAGCCCCGCGAGCAGACCAACCACCAGAAACCAGATGATGCTCATGTGTCCCTCTCCTGGGTTGGACGGAGTGAGGAGCCGTCCCCTCTGGGCGCAAACGTGGGGAGGGCGGAAGCGGGGAACAACTTGACGAGGCGGCCTGGAAAATGCACCCACGCCCGTCCGGACGCCCTCCGGACGAGCTGGAGAGGCGAAACCAGGCGCGGGTCGGGAATGCGGGGAAGAGGGGGCGGCCTGCGCTAGAGAGGAAAGCCCTATGGCGAAGGCGAAGACGCACTACACGTGTCAGGCGTGCGGGTACCAGACGGCGAAGTGGTTGGGGAAGTGCCCCGACTGCGGCGCGTGGAGCTCGCTGGTGGAGGAGACGGAGGCGAAGGTGGACGACAAGCGTCCGGCGTGGGGAGCGTCGGGCGGGGCGTCGAAGCCCGTGCGGCTGCGAGAGGTGAGCGGCGAGGAGGAGCCACGGAGACAGACGGGCATCGCCGAGTTCGACCGGGTGCTGGGAGGAGGCGTGGTGGACGGCTCGCTGGTGCTGCTGGGGGGAGACCCGGGCATCGGCAAGTCGACGCTGCTGCTGGCGGCGCTGGACAAGCTGGGGAGGCAAGGCCCGGTGCTGTACGTGTCGGGAGAGGAGTCGCTGAGGCAGACGAAGATGAGGGCCGAGCGGCTGAAGGTGGAGTGCGCGAACATCCATCTCTTCGCGGAGACGGATGCGGAGCGGGTGCTGACGGTGGCGGAGACGCTGAAGCCGAGGGCGCTGGTGGTGGACTCCATCCAGACGATGTACCTGCCGGAGTTGGGGAGTGCGCCGGGGAGCATCTCGCAGGTGCGGGAGGTGTCTGGGCGAATGATGGCCTACGCCAAGCGCAGCGGGGTGCCGACGTTCCTGGTGGGGCACGTGACGAAGGAGGGCTCGATCGCGGGCCCGCGGGTGTTGGAGCACATGGTGGACACGGTGCTCTACTTCGAGGGGGAGAGGGGGCACCCGTTCCGGATATTGAGGGCGCACAAGAACCGCTTCGGCTCGACGAACGAGATTGGCGTCTTCGAGATGAAGGGGGCGGGG
>QKJM01000607.1 GCA_003249315.1 Archangium sp. | reverse complement strand
CGCAACTCCCCCAGCCGTGCCTCCACCACCTCCCGCGAGTGCGAGGCGAACTCGGGCCGGGCATGCGGGCTCGGCGCCACCGTGGTGAAGCCCAGCTCCACCAGCGCCCTCGCCATCTCCAGCGCGTCCTCCAGCGTGCGCGCCCCGTCATCCACTCCGTGCAGGAGGTGGCAGTGCAGGTCGCACAGCCCGCTCACGCGTCCAGATCCTCGCGCTCGGGGTGGCCAGCAGCCGGCAGCTCGTCCTCCCGCTCCGCCATCCCCCGCTCGGGCATCCGGTACTCCTCCCCCAACCACCGCCCCAGGTCCACCATCCGGCAGCGCTTGGAGCAGAAGGGGAAGAAAGGGTTCTCGGCCCGCGGAGCCACCGGCTTCCGGCAGCTAGGACACACTCGCACCGTCGTCATGGACACCCCCTACTCATAAGCCTTGACGCCCTCTCGGGCCAGCGCGTTTACAGTCCCCACGTGTCCCGCCCCGACGAAGAACACTCGTTGCTGCGCAGCGACCGGCTCTCTCGGGACTTCGTCGCCGTGGGCGCCGGGGACACCGTCGCCCAGGCCCTGGAGAAGCTCCGCGCCTCCCCTGGCTCCAGTGAGATCTTCTACTGCTACGCGTGCGCTCCGGACGGCCGACTGGTGGGCGTGGTGCCCATCCGCAAGCTCATCCGCGCGGCCCCCGAGGAGCTGATCTCCTCCCTCATGTTCACCCGGGTGGTGAAGCTCCCCGCGGACGCACCGGACTCGCTGGTCGAGGACTTCTTCGTCACCTACCGCTTCCTCGCCTTCCCCGTGGTGGACGCGGAGGGCCGCATCGTCGGCGTGGTGGAGGTGAACAACTTCGTCGACACCTTCTCCGACACCCTCTTCGACGAAGTGGAGGGACGCGTGCGCGACGGGGTGTTCCGCTTCGTCGGCCTCCCCAGCGACGAGATGAAGGAGACGCGCCCCCTGCACATGGCCCTGCGGCGCTTCCCCTGGCTGCTCGTCAACATCGGCGGCGGCTTCCTCGCCGCTACCATCTCCCGCCTCTTCGAGGAGACCGTCGAGCGGCTCGTCGTGGTGGCCGCCTTCATCCCCATGGTCCTCGTCCTCTCCGAGAGCCTTGGAGTGCAGACCACCGCCGTCTCCGCCTCCATGCTGGCCGACCAGCGCGTCGATGCCCCCCTCATGCGCCGCGAAGTGCTCGCCACCAGCCTCGCGGGCATCATGGCCGCCCTCGTCGTCTCCGTGCTCGGCCTCGTCTATTCGCCGGACCTCGCCTTCCCCCTCGCCCTCCTCATCGCCATCTCCCTCTCCACCGCCCTCGCCGCCAGCCTCGGCGCCGTCCTCCCCTTCCTCTTCCACCGCTTCAACGTGGATCCGCACCTGGCCGCCGCGCCCCTGGTGCTCGCCCTCTCCGACAACCTCACCCTCCTCACCTACTTCCTCCTCGTCCGCGGCCTCGTCTCCTGAGCCCGCGCGACCTGGAGCCTCCTCGAGGTTCCCATGCAGGTCCTCCGCATCACCCAGCCCGGCGGCCCCGAGGTGCTCACCTTCGACGAGCGCCCCGCCCCCTCTCCCGGCCCCCAGGAGCTGCTCGTTCGCGTTCGCGCCACCGCTCTCAACCGCGCCGATCTCCTTCAGATCCGCGGCGCCTACCCCGCCCCCCCTGGCGTCCCCGCCGACGTCCCCGGCCTCGAGTACGCCGGAGAGGTGCTGGCCGTGGGACCCCTCGCCCGCCGCTTCAAGCCCGGAGATCGCGTGATGGGGCTCGTGGGCGGCGGCGCCTTCGCCGAGCAGCTCGTCGTCCATGAGCGAGAGGCCCTGTCGCTCCCCGAGAACCTCGACTTCCCCCAGGCCGCCGCTCTCCCCGAGGCCTTTCTCACCGCCTTCGATGCGCTCGTGCTCCAGGGCGGGCTGAGCCTCGGGGAGTCCGTGCTCATTCACGCCGTGGCCAGTGGCGTGGGCTCCGCCGCCGCTCAGATCTGCCGCGCCCTCGGAGCCCGCGCCTTCGGCACCGGCCGCCATGCGCACAAGCTCTCCCGCGCCTCCGAGTGGGGGGTGGAACGGACCGTTCTGTGTGAGGGCTCGCCGCCTCGCTTCGCGGACGCCGTGCGCGAGGCCACCGGGGGCCGCGGCGTGGACCTGGTCCTGGATCTCGTGGGCGGGGAGTACCTCCCCGAGTCACTTCGCTCCCTCGCCCCCCGGGGCCGGGTGATGCTCGTGGGACTCGTCGCCGGCCGGAAGGTGGAGATCGATCTGGGGGAAATTCTCTCTCGTCGCCTGCACCTCACCGGCACCGTGCTCCGCAGTCGGCCCCTCGAGGAGAAGATCTCCCTCGCCCAGGCCGCCGAGCGGCACCTCCTCCCCCTGTTCCGCTCCGGAGCGCTGGTTCCCGTCATCGATGACGTGCTCCCCATGCGGGAGGCCCGCGAGGGGCTTGCTCGCATGGCCCGGAACGAGACCGTGGGGAAGCTCGTGTTGCGCTGGGAGTAGCACACGGATCCTCACTGTAATCCCTCACCCCCCGCCCTCTCCCAGAGGGAGAGGGAGCATGCGCTACCCTCCTCAATGCCGTTTCCTCAGAGGATCGTTGCGAAGCGACGCACGCTCCTTATTCTCCGCCACCATCATGTCTCCTGCCTTCGATCCCTCCGCCGCCGCTGCTCCCGGTTCCGGCATCTTCGGCCTCCCCCACTCCCCCGACGAGGCCCACGTCGTCCTCATCCCCGTCCCCTTCGAGGCCACCACCAGCTACGGCGGTGGTACCTCCAACGGCCCCTCCGCCATCCTCGAGGCCAGCCGCCAGGTCGATCTCTTCGACGTCGAGACCGGCCGCCCCTATGAGCGCGGCATCGCCCTCCTCCCCGAGCCCTCCGAGTGGCGCGCGTGGAACACCCGCGCCAGGGAGCACGCCACCCCCATCATCGAGGCCGGCGGCGTCGATCCCTCCAACCCCCACCTGCTCTCCGCCTCCAACGAGGTCAACCAGCTCTCCGAGCAGCTCCACGACGCCGTCTACCGCACCACCCAGCACTGGCTCGCCCGTGGCAAGCGCGTCGGCGCCGTGGGGGGCGATCACTCCATCTCCTACGGCATCATCCGCGCCCACGCCGACAAGTACCCCGGCCTCGGCGTCCTCCACCTCGACGCCCATGCCGACCTGCGCCACGCCTACGAGGGCTTCACCTGGTCCCATGCCTCCATCATGTACAACGTGGTGAAGCGCATCCCCGGCGTGCAGTCCCTCGTCCAGGTCGCCATCCGTGACATGAGCGAGGACGAGCATCGGATGATCGAGGAGTCCGGTGGCCGCATCCGCACCTTCTTCGACGCCGAACTCCAGAACAACCGCTTCGACGGCATGCCCTGGAACCAGCAGGTCGATCGGATCGTCGACGCGCTACCCGAGCACGTGTACCTGTCCTTCGACATCGACGGGCTCGATCCCGTGCTGTGCCCCCATACTGGCACGCCCGTCCCCGGGGGCCTCTCCTTCCCCGAGGCCAATGCGCTCATCGCCGGCGTCGTGCGCTCCGGACGCACCATCGTCGGGTTCGATCTCACCGAGGTCGCCCCGGATCCCCAGGGCGGCGAGTGGGATGGAAACGTGGGCGCCCGGCTGCTCTACAAGATGATCGGCTGGATGCTGAAGTCCGAGAGGAAGTAGTCAGTTGCGGGGCAGGATCACGCTGTACGTCGTGCCCTGCCCCCGCCTCGACTCCACCGAGAGCCCGCCGCCATGCAGCCGCGCCAGCTCCGAGGCGAGGTAGAGAGTCAGCCCTCCCACCGGGCCTCCCGCCCGGAACGGCTCGAAGAGCTGCCGCAGCTCCTCATCCGAGATGCCAGGGCCCGAATCGCTCACCCGCACCGTGGCCAGCGCCATCGAGGCATCCAGCTCCACCCGCACCAGCCCCCCGTGCCGCGCCGCCTGTCCCAGCAACGCGTCCAGCACCTGCCTCATCCGCTCCGGATCGAACCGCAGCTCCACCGACCCTGGCGGCATCCGAAGCTCCCACTCCACCTCGGGCTTCACCCCCCTCCACACCTCCACCGCCCGACGCAGGCTCACCGACAGATCCGCGTGCTCCGGCTCGAGCGTCACCACTCGCGCCGCCAGGTGCGCCGCGTCACGGAACTCCCGCGACAGGGTCCGCAGCGCCTCGAGCTGCGCCTCCAGCACCTCCAGCGCCCCCGCCTCCGCCCGGCCCTCCTCCCGAAGCCGGGCGAGCTGCACGCGCGCCGTGTCCAGAGGCTCCGCGAAGCCATTGGCCACCCAACGCCCCAGGGCCTCCATCACCACCGGCCCCTCCAGCGGCTTCGGACTCCGCGCCCCCGCCAGCGCCTGGTGGATCAGCGCCTCGAAGTCCGTAATCTCGAAGGGCTTGTGCAGGAAGGCATGCGCCTCCGGCGCCCCATGGGGCAGCACCGCGCTCAACAAGATGATGGGCACCTGGCCGAGAACGTCGTCACTCCTCAGCTTCCGGCACAGCTCCAGCCCACTCAGCCGCGGCATCATGTGATCCGTCACCACCAACTGCGGCCGACGCGCACGCGCCAGGTTCCACGCCTCCTCGCCATCCCGGGCTTGGATCACATCGTGGCCCAGATCCTCGACGACCTGACTCAACACCTCGAGCACCGCGGGTTCATCATCCGCTACGAGAACCAGACTCATGGCTCGATTACCGCTCCCCAGGCGTATGGACGTCCAGAGCACCCCTGGGAATGCCTTGAATGTTGCGTGGTTCCTGACAGTCAGGACGTCGCGCACCCGACACTGCACTCGTGTGCAGGGAGGACTTGACGTGAGGAAAAGTGCTACCCCGCGCTGGGGCCTGATGCTGATGCTGCTGGTCGCGACCGGAGCGAGCGCCGATCAGGCCCGGCGGAGGAACGAAGTGGTCGAGGTGGTGGAGAAGGTCTCCCCCGCGGTCGTCTACATCGGCACCGAGCAGGAGGTGCAGTCGCCCTTCCGAGGCCGCCGCTCGCTGATGGAGGAGTTCTTCGGAGCCCCCCCGAGGAAACAGAAGGTGGAGGGCCTGGGCAGCGGGGTGATCGTCGATGCG
>QKJM01000197.1 GCA_003249315.1 Archangium sp. | reverse complement strand
CAGGCCGGTGCGGAGCTGGTTCTCCACCGTCGTCTGGTCGAAGCTGTTGTTCTCCACTCGCAGTATGTACAGGCCGTAGCCCAGGCCGCCGTAGGCCTCCACCGGACCGAGCGGGAGGAAGCCCAGCGCATCCACGCTGGCCGTCACCCACCGTCCGTTGAGGGTGTAGGTGTAGTCACCCGCCACGGGAGAGGTACCGCCGCCGGCCAGCCCGGGTTGACCGAAGGCCACCTCCACGCCTACGCCCAGCCGCCGCTCCAGCACGGGCAACTGGTACAGCACGTCCACCCCGGCGAAGAAGGTGGGCCCCAGCTCGGAGGTGGCCAGCGTGGCGCCCAGCTTGGGTGCGACGGAGAGCCCCAGCCCGCCGTGGCTCGTCTCGGCCGGAGCGCTCGCCTCGGCGGCCGGTGCTTCGGGAGTGGCCTCCTGCGCCGCGGCGAACGCGGGCGCCAGGAGAAGCGTGGCCGCCAGTGTCGAAAGTACGGACTTCATCATTGGCTCCTAGTAGCTCCCGCGGAGGACCACGTTGGACGTGTTGGAGATGTCGAGGGCGGAGCTGCCGCCCACGAAGTAGAAGTACGCGCCGAAGAACTCCGTCGCCGAGCGGTACCTCACCGCGCTGTCGAAGCTCATGGTCGCCGAGCTGAAGCTGTTGAAGGACGCGGAGCAGGGCGGGCCGCCCACGCAGGTGGTGTCGCCGGACTTCTCGCTCGAGTTGGCGAAGGAGCCGCCCGAGCCGCTCCAGCCGTTGAAGGCATAGAAGAAGTCGTTCACCACCATGGCCGTCAGGCCCACGCGCGAGGCGGTGGTGCCACCGGGCGACCAGGAGAGCACCTTGCCCACGTCGGCGGACGCGGTGGAGGCCTCGAGGAGGCCGCTCATGATGGTGGCCTGCGCGCAGCCGCCGGTCGCGCGAGCGCAGGAGGTTCCGCCCGCCGCGGCGAGGCCGAAGTAGCCCGTGGGCAGGGACTCGGCCAGCGCGTGGGTGACGGGTCGCAGGACGTGCTCGGCTCGGGCGTTGGCGAGCGACGGGCCAGCGCGCCAGCTCGAGATGCCGCCGTCCGCGCCCAGCACCGCCTCCTCCGTGGTCTGGAGGGTGCCCGCGTTGGTGTTCGTGGTGCGGCCTCCCACCACATAGAGGAACACGTTGTCGGCGTCGACACGCACCGCCGTGGCCGCCGCGTCGAAGCGCGGAGTGGCGAGCTCGGGCATGGCCACCCACACCCCGAGGCTGCCCACCGGCAGCGGCACGTCTCCGTCCACGGCCTGCCCCACGGAGCCGTCATCCGTATAGGTGGTGGTGGGGGCGGTGACGCTGATGAGGAAGCTCTCGTTGCCCTTCACCGCGTTGGGCTCGCGCGAGCGGTAGATGTAGTACTCCTTCACCGCCGGGGCGCCCATGGGCATGGCCCAGCTCAAGCTGACGGAGCCGTTGGCCGGGATTCGGATGGACTCGGTGTCCGAGGGAAGGCCCTCGCCGAGCGGGTTCACCGTGCCGTCCTCCATCACCGCGGATACGCGGTAGTACCAGGTGCCTTCCGCGAGGCTGCCGGTGACGGTCGCGGTGGGAGGCGCCATGATGGGCGCGGAGTCCGAGCCGAGGATGTGCGCGCGCAGCACGGTATCGGTCTGCGCCGCGTCGGTCCCATCGGGCGAGCCGCCGATGGCGTAGAGGAAGCGTCCCACCCGCACCAGGGACACGCCGGTGCGGCCCTCGGGCAGCGAGTGCTTCAGCGGCTGCCACTGTCCGAGCTCGCCGAAGCGGCTGACGGAGGCGAACTCACCGGAGTCGAGGGCGGCGGTGGTGCCGTTCTCGCCGCCCACCACGTAGAGGAAGCGGTTGCCGAGGTCATCCTGGCCCAGGGCGATGCCGTGCGCGCGCCGCGCCGTGATGAGCGAGGGCTGGGCCACCGTCACCTGGGACAGCTTGCGCGAGGACTCGGTCACCGCGAGCACCGAGTAGAGGTCGAAGGACTGGTCATCCTCGTGCCGCACCCGCACCAGGTAGCCGCCGGTGGTGCCGGGGAGCGTCATCTGGCAGGAGGCGGTGTCCGGATCGGTCTCGAGCGCGCCCTGGGTCACCGTGGCGGTGCCGCAGGGGTACTCCGTCCCGTTCGCGTCGATGAGGGCGACCGTCAGCACCGGGGTGCCTTCGACGGGATCCTTGAAGTCGGAGCCGGTGACGGTGAGGGTGAAGGCGGTGCCCTTGTCGCCGCGGCCCGGGCTGATGGCGGTGATGCGCGGCGGCGGATCCTTCAGCACGGTGAAGGCGCCGATGATGACGCCCGACTTGCCGTCCGGGTTGACCACCTTGATGTTGTAGGGGCCGCCCACCACGATGCGCGCGTCATCGCTGCGCGAGGGGATGACGGCGCTCATCAGCGACGGCGAGGTGGCATCCCCCGTGCTCAGGTAGGACTCGCGCAGCAGCGGAATCTCCTCGCCGCCGATGATGATGCAGGCCCTTGCCCTCGGCGTTGGAGGCGAGGATTTCGATGGTGGTACGTGCCTCCACCCAGCCGAAGGACGGGTCCACGGACTCGGCGAGGTCGATCTGATTGACCTGGATGACCTCGAGGGCGTCGGGGAGGGTGGCCTGGCAGCCCTCGGGGTTGCGCACCGTCAC
Organism: Archangium sp.; assembly: GCA_003249315.1. GTDB lineage: Bacteria > Myxococcota > Myxococcia > Myxococcales > Myxococcaceae > QKJM01. Next base: position 18,257 of record QKJM01000197.1, on the reverse strand, counting down.
GTCGTAGCGGCCCACGTCGAGCGTGTCGGGCGTGTTGCCGGTGAGCTGGGTGTCCGAGGGCAGGGCGATGCCGTTGAGGTCGTACGAGTTGGTGGTGCTCACCAGGGTGAGGAAGGCCGTGGGCAGGACGCCGTCGGCCGTGCCACGGAAGTAGGCGCCGGTGAGGGTGACGGGGGTGGCGGTGCCGCTGGGGACGGTGGCGGGCTCGATGGCCGTCACCTGCGGGGGAGGTACCACGCTCACGGCGCCGGCGAGCGTACCGCTCTGGCCGTTGGGGTTGTCCACCACGACGTCATAGGTGCCGGCGGGCAGGGCGTTGGCCGCCAGCGTCACCGTCATCTTCCCCGCGGCGACGTCCAGCGCGGAGACGGGTACCTCCACCTTGTTGCCCGAGCCATCGACCAGCGTCACCTTGGGCAGCGCCAGGCCCTCGTCCTCGCGCAGGGTGTTGATGGGCAGGGGGGAGAAGCCCGAGCCGGCAATCTCCAGGGTTCCTCCCTGTTCCGTGCAGACGACCGCCTCCGACGGGAAGGTGGGGTCCACGCGCTGCACCGCGGTCGGGGCGGGCTTGGGGCCTTCGCGCGAGACATCGGAGACTTTGCAGCCCCCCAGTCCGAGCGTGGCTCCGGCCAGCAGCATCATCCCGCCGACGAGGCGGGCGCCATTTCCTCGGGTCGCGCCGGACCTGAGTCGGGGCGCCTGCGGATTCTTCTTCAGCCAGGTCATGGTGATGGAATCACTCCTGAGTAGGGGCTCTCCAGCGGCGGACGAGCGGCAGCATCGACATGTCGGTTTCATGCCGCCCCCCCTCCGTGCGTACTGGAGAGACCCCGTCTCCTGGAGAACGGTCACAGGAGTCCCTGGCCGGCTGGCTCGAGGGCCGGGCCCGGAGGATTCCATGGAGGATGTGGCGCTCCGTCCCGGATGACGAGGTGCGTCAGCCCGGACAGGGCCCGTCACGCCTGGGGCAGGGCGCAGGTGTAGAGGTCGCGCAGCATCTTCCGGGCCTCGATGATGAGCGCGTGGCCCTTCACCTCGGGGGGAGGCTTCATCACCAGCTTCATGTCCGGGGTGAGCCGGTAGACGCCATTGGAGCGCTGCACCAGCGTCGCCACCTTCATTCCGTCCAGCAGCGCGTCCGCTCCCAGTGTCACCACCAGCCGGCCCTGGCCCGCCTCCAGCGCGCGCAGCCGCAGGTCGCGCAGCTCTATCTTCAGCAGCGTCTGCTCCGAGAGGTTGTCCACCTCGTCCGGCGCCTCGCCGAAGCGGTCCACCAGCTCCTCCCGCAGCTCCTGCACCTCGTCCGGGTGGCTCGCCTGGCTGAAGCGCTTGTAGAAGACCAGCCGCTGATGCACGTCGCCCACGTAGTCGTCCGGAATCAGCGACGGCATCGGCAGTATCACCTCCGGCTCCAACTGCACCCGCGGCGGCTCGCCCTGCACCTCCGCCACCGCCTCCTCCAGGAGCTGCGCGTACAGGTCGAAGCCGATGGCCGCGATGGAGCCCGATTGCTCGGAGCCCAGCAGGTTGCCCGCGCCGCGGATCTCCAGGTCGTGGCTGGCGATGGAGAAGCCCGCTCCCAGCTCGGTGAAGCGCTGCAGCACCTCCAGGCGCCGCTGCGCGTCCTTCGTCACGGTGGTCCGCGCCGGCACCATCAGGTACGCATACGCGCGCTCCTTGGAGCGGCCCACCCGTCCTCGCAACTGGTAGAGCTGCGCCAGGCCGAACGTGTCCGCCCGGTTGACGATCATCGTGTTGGCGCTCGAGATGTCGATGCCGCTCTCGATGATGGAGGTACACAGCAGCACCTGGAACTTCTTCTCCGTGAAGGCCAGCATCGTCTTCTCGAGCTCGCCGTCGTGCATCTGCCCGTGCGCCACCCCGATGCTGATACCCGGCACCAGCTCCCGCAACGTCGTCTCCATGGAGCCGATGGATTCCACCCGGTTGTGTACGAAGAAGACCTGCCCGCCGCGCGCCACCTCACGCTCAATCGCTTCCTTGATGGTCTGCGGCTCGAACTTCACCACGAAGGTCCGGATGGCCCGCCGGTCCTGCGGCGGCGTGGCGATGATGCTCATCTCCCGCACGCCCGACATCGCCATGTGAAGCGTGCGCGGAATGGGCGTCGCCGACAGCGTCAGCACGTCCACCTGCGAGCGGAGCTTCTTTATCTGCTCCTTGTGCTTCACCCCGAAGCGCTGCTCCTCGTCGATGATCAGCAGGCCCAGGTCCTTGAAGGCCACGTTCCCACCCAGCAGCTTGTGCGTGCCGATGAGGATGTCCACCCGGCCCTCCCGGGCGCGCTTGAGGATTTCCCGCACCTCCGCGGGCTTCTTCAGGCCGGAGATGACCTCCACAATGACGGGGTAGTCCTTGAAGCGCTTCTTGAAGGACAGGTAGTGCTGCTGGGCCAGCACCGTGGTGGGTACCAGCACCGCCACCTGCTTCCGGTCCAGCGTGGCCTTGAAGGCGGCCCGCATGGCCACCTCCGTCTTTCCATAGCCCACGTCTCCGCAGACGAGCCGATCCATCGGCTGCTGCTTCTGCATGTCCTCGAGCACGTCCTGGATGGCCCGGGCCTGATCCGGCGTCTCCTCGAACTCGAAGTCCGCCTCGAACTGGGCGAAGTACCGGTCCGGCTCGCTGAAGGCATGCCCCGGGTGCGCCCTGCGCGCCGCCGCGATGTTCAGCAGGTCCGCCGCCATCTTCAGCAGCTGCTCCTTCACCCGCTTCTTCGTCTTCTCCCAGGACGTCGTCCCCAGCTTGTCCAGCGTCACCTTGGTGGGATCTCCACCGGTGAACTTCTGGATGAGCCGCATGCGACTCACCGGGAGGTAGACCTTGTCCCGTCCGGCGTACTCGAGGATGAGGAAGTCCCCGGGCACCCCGTTCACCTGCATCTTCGTCAGGCCCCCATAGCGGCCGATACCGAAGTCGGTGTGGACGATGAGGTCTCCCTCCGCCAGGTCCTTGAAGCCCGCGGCGAAGGCGTCCAGCTTCTTGGAGCGCCGCACCCGACGGCGGGCCCGGGCTCCGAAGATCTCCTCGTCCGAGAGCACCGCGAGGCCGCTGGCCCCGTCCACGAAGCCCTGACTCACCTCGCCCGTGAAGAGGTGGGCGTGGACGGCGGGCTCGTACAGCCCGGCGGCGTCCGCGAGCGGCTCGGTGTGGATGCGCACCATCACGTTCCTGTCCAACAGCAACCGCTTGAGCCGATCCGCCTGGCTCAGGGTGCCGCAGGCCACCGCGCAGGCGATGTGGCTCTCGCGCCACCGCTGCAGCCGCTCCACCAGCGGGGTGAGCACCCCCTCCTCCCCGTGGTGGGCGAGGATGGCCTCACGCACGTCCTGGGTGCCGCCGAACGAGAAGAGCACCGGCGGCGTCTCGCTCTGCGTCAGCGACAGGCCTCCCCCCTCCACCACCCGGAAGCTCGCGAGCCGCTGCTCCACCTGCTCGCGGGTGAGGAAGTGCTCCTCGGCCGGCAGCGATAGATCCTGACGCTCGTCCGACGCACGGGCCGAGCGCTCCACCTCCGCCCACAGCTCCTCCGCCGTCCGCTCCCGCCCCAGCGGATCATCCAGATAGAACAGGGGCTCGGCGTGCCAGCGGGCCAGGTAGTCGAACAGGGTGCCCAGCCCTCCCTCGAAGAAGCCGGGCAGCAACCCCTCCAGGCCGAAGCCGGGCAGTCCCTCGCGGATGGCCTCCAGGCGCTCGCGCAGCTTCGTCGTGGGCAGGTTGATGCGGTCCGCCACCTCCCGGGCCGCGGCCTCGGCGCGCGGGCGCGTCTCCTCGGTGAAGAGCACCTCGCGCGCCGGCAGGAGGATGACCTCCTCCAGCGAGCTCACCGTGCGCTGTGTCTCGGGCTCGAACGCGCGGATGGACTCGATGGTGTCCCCGAAGAACTCGAGGCGGACGGGCTTGTCGTGCAGGGGGCTGAAGACGTCGAGCAGCCCTCCCCGCACGGAGAAGGTGCCCAGGTCCTCCACCAGCGGGCTGGAGTGGTAGCCCATGGCGGCCAGCTTGCGGGCGAGCTCGTCTCTATCGAAGTCCTGCCCCACGACGATGCGCGCGGAGAGCGCGTCCATCACCGCGGGCGGCAGCACCTTGCGGAAGAGGCCGCGCAGGGAGAGCACGAGCGCGGGGAAGCGGGTGCCCCGGTTCAGGTGGAAGAGCGCCGTGAGCCGGTTCGCCACGATGTCCGCGTCCGGCGACAGCTCGTCATAGGGGAGCACCTCGTCGGCGGGCAGGCGCAACACGCCCGGCTCCTGCGAGGTACCCGAGCCTCCAAGAAAGAAGGCCAGGTCGCTGGCGAGCGCATCCGCGGCCTCCTCGTCCACGGCGACGCAGACGAGCGGACTCTTCAGCGAGCGCTCCAGCCGGGCCAGGACGTGGCCCCGCGCGGACCCCTGCAAGCCCTGGGTGCGGACACGCTGGCTCGTGCGCAGCAGCTCCAGCACCCGCGCGAGAGGATTTCCGGCCACCGGAGGCTCCGCTGGGGCCTCCGTACTGATTTTCCGGGTATGAGGTGTTTCCATCCGAGGGAGCGCCAATCAGGGCGCAACCGGTAATTAGGAGCCAGCCCCGGATGGGTCAACGTGTATGTCCCCTGCGGCCGATCAGCCGGCGACTTCCGGCTCTTCCCGCGCTACTTCCCGGGGACGGACGAGCGCGGCTCCGAGCGCGACGAGGGCCATGAAGAGGGCGAGCAGCCCCAGGGCGGGCGGCAGGCCGGTGTGGGCCGCCAGGAAGCCCACCAGCGGAGGCCCGGCGAGGAATCCGCCATAGCCCGCCGTGGACACGGAGGCGATCGCCAGGCCGGACGCGATGCCCGGAATGCGGCCGGAGGCGCTGAACAACAGGGGGATGATGTTGGACAGGCCGAGCCCCACGCAGCCGAACCCGAGCACCGCGGCGAGCGGGTGGTGGAGCACCAGCGCGACGCCCAGGCCCCCGGCCGCCAGCAGACCGCCCAGCCTCACCAGCGGCTCGGGGCCGAAGGCCACCACCAGGCGATCTCCCGTCAGCCTCCCGGCCGCCATGGCGAGGGAGAAGACGGCATAGCCCGCCCCGGCCACGTTGGAGTCGGCGCCCAGCGAGTGGCGAAGGTAGACGGCGCTCCAGTCCGCCATCGCGCCCTCGGTGAGCAGGATGAGGAAGGTCATTCCGCCGAGCAGTAGCAGCGGCCCGCGCGGTAGCACGAAGGTGGGACCGGCGGCCTCCTCGGACCGCACGGGCAGCAGCCAGCGCGCCGTGCCTCCCACCACCAGCAGCCCCAGCCCCGCGGCCAGCGCCATGTGCGTCTCCGGGGTGAGGCCGGCGCCAAGCGCCAGCACCGAGCCGCCGGCCCCCGCGAGTCCTCCGAGACTGAACATCGCGTGCAACGAGGAGAGGATGGGCCGTCCCATTCTCCGCTCGACGAGGACGCCCTGGGCATTCATGGCCACGTCCATGGCGCCGTTGGCGGCGCCGAAGGCCACCAGCGCCAGCGTCAGCGAGGCCAGCCCGGACGCATGCACGGGCAGGCCCACCAGCGCGCAGAAGAGCAGGCTGCTGAGCAGGGTCACCCTGTGGCTCTCCCACCGGACGAGCAGCGCCCCGGTGAGCGGCATGGCCACCAGCGCTCCCACGGCGGCGCCGAGCAGGGCCAATCCCAGCCTTCCGGTGTCCAGCCCCAGCCGGGTCTGCACCGTGGGGATGTGCGGCACCCAGCTCGCGAAGGCGAACCCGTTGACGAAGAAGATGAGGGAGAGCGCGATGCGCCCGGCCCTGGCCTCCGAGGATGCTCTCTCAATCTGGCTCATGCGGTGAGAATCCTGAGTTGGAGTTTGTGGAAGGGTTTCAGTCGGGCCTCGGTGCCGCTGGCCTCCGTCACCAGCGTGCCCAGCCGGCTGGCCGGGGCCACCACGAAGGAAGACAGCGTGCCGAGCTTGTCCGCGGTGAGCACCGCCACCGTCTCCGCCGCGCTGTCGAGCATGGCGCGCTTGGTCGTCGCCTCCTCCGAGTAGGTCGTGGTGATGCCCGCTTCGGGGTGCAGGCTGCACACCCCCAGCAGGCAGAGATCGGCTCGCACCAGGCGGAGCGTGTCCACGGTCTCCGCCCCCACCGCGGTGAGCGCGCCCGGATGCATGCGCCCGCCCACCAGGTGGACCTCCAGCCCCGCGTACTCCCCCAGCGCCAGCGCCACCTGCGGGCTGGGCGTGATGATGGTGGCACGCAGCTCTGACGGCAGGCTCCGCGCCACCTCCAACAGCGTGGAGCCTCCATCCATCAGCACCACCTGTCCGGGGCGGATCAGCCCCGCGGCGATTTGCGCCACGGCCTTCTTCGCCGCCTGGGGCGGGCCCGCGTCCACTCCTCCCTGGCTCCCCGGGGCCCGCGGTCTTGGCAGTGCTCCTCCATGCACCCGTCGGAGCAGCCCCGCCTCGTCCAGATCCCTCAGGTCCCTCCGGATGGTGTCCTCTGAAACCTGCAACATCCGGCACAAGTCCGCGGAGAGGATCCTCCCCTGGGTGGCCAGTTGTTCGAGGATGAGCTGCCGTCGCTCCTCGGGCAGCCGCGCCGCTGGAGAAGCCTCGGGGGAGTGGGGAAGGGGGGATGTCGCCATGGTGGATCCGGTGCGTGTGTCAGACCTGCAGGATATTGCAGGAACATGCGTTTTCAAGACGGATTATGCGGGAATGTCGTCGAACCCGCAGGCGGCGCGCGAACGGGCGGACCGGGTGGGCGCGGGGGCCAGCACCCCGGGGCTCGTGCGCTGTTCGTGTCCGCTCCTGGCTCGGAAGGTGCAGGGGCCGCGGAGTCTGCGCTGGCCGCGGGGGGGCCGAGCTTCAATGTCAGACGTCATCCGTATAACGCCGCGAGTCGCGATGTTTCGGAAAGAACAGTTTACCGTGTCGTCGTAGCTTTTCATAACGAGGAGGCCGACCGTGGGAAATGCTGCCAGAGCTGAAGTGGGAAGTGTGGGTTTCGAGCGGAGGGATGTGCGCAAGCACATCTATTACGATGTCAGTGATCTGGTCATGGAGAGAGGGCATGGCATCTATCTCCAGGACTCGGATGGAAAGGAATACATCGACTGCGCTTCTGCGACGTTCAACCTCATCCTCGGGTACTCCAACCATGAGGTGCTGGAGGCGGTGAAGCAGCAGGCGGATCAGCTCGTCCACGTCACCTCGAGCTTCCAGACGGGACCCATCAACGAGGTGGTGCAGCGGCTGGTGGACCTGGCGCCGAACAACCTGACGAAGGTCCACCCCAAGGTGTGCAGTGGCTCCACGGCCAACGAGGGCGCCATCAAGATGGCGCAGAACTTCAATGGCGGGAGGGACGTCATCACCCTGTTCCGGAGCCACCTGGGCCAGACGATGATGATGGCGAGCCTCTCCGGCAATGCCTTCCGCAAGGAGCCGTTCCCCAACCTGTTCCCGGGGGGCATCCACGTGCCGGAGCCCTACTGCTACCGTTGCTTCTACAAGCAGAAGCCGGAGACGTGCAATCTCCTGTGCGTCGAGCGCATCAATGACTTCATCGACTATGCCGGCACCGGCAAGGTGGCCTGCATGGTCGTGGAGCCCATCTCCGGAAATGGTGGCAACGTGATGCCGCCGCCGGGGTACTTCCAGGCGCTCAAGAAGCTGTGCGACGAGCGAGGCATCGCGCTCATCTTCGACGAAATCCAGACGGGCTTCGGTCGCACGGGGCACATGTTCGGCGCGGACTACTATGGCGTGCAGCCCAACCTCATGACGGTGGCCAAGGGCCTGGGAGGGACGGGCTTCCAGATTGCCGCCATCCTCGCCGAGGAGCAGTACGGCGGACTGGACGGCCACCACCACTCCTTCACCTATGGCGCCAACGTGCTGGCGGCGGCGGCGGCGGCGAAGACGCTGGAGATCGTCAGCCGTCCTCGCTTCCTCTCCAACGTCCAGGTGGTGGGCGAGTACATCCTCGGGCGGCTGCGCCAGATGCAGGAGCGCTTCTCCTTCATCGGGGATGTGCGGGGCGTGGGGCTGATGATCGGCGTGGAGATCATCGACAAGGATGGCGAGCCGGACGTGGCGCTCACCAACAAGATCGCCAAGAGCGGCATGCACCACGGGCTCATCCTGCGCACCTCGCGCTACGGGTTCGGCAACGTCTTCAAGATCCGCCCGCCGCTCATCATCACCCCGGACGAGGCGGTGCGGGTGTGCGACCAGCTCGAGAAGTGCCTGTCGGAGGTGAAGTGATGGAGCGTTACCTGCTGGAGCTGGCGGGGTCGGTGCGCCAGGCCATCCTCAACACCCATGGCACGCTGAAGAACCGTCAGGTCAACGGCTACTCGCCCGGGGGAGACGCGCAGTTCGACGTGGACGAGGTGGCGGAGGAGGCCGTCTGGCGCTTCGTCCAGGAGCGGGGCGAGCCCATCGCCCTGTACTCGGAGGACGGGGGGCTGAGGAGCATCGGCGAGCCCGAGTACGTGCTCATCGTGGACCCCATCGACGGGACGCGGCCCGCGGCGGCTGGGCTGGAGATGGCCTGCATCTCCATCGCGGCGGCGCGCTTCAAGGAGGATGCGCGCATCGACGACGTGCAGTTCGCCCTGCTGATGGAGATCAAATCCGGGGCGTACATGTACGCGGATCGCTCTCGCGAGGGGCTGGTGAGCCAGGGCTACCGGACCGCGGTGCCCCGGCTGTCCGGCACCACCTCGGTGGCGAGGATGTTCTGGTCGCTGGAGTTCAACGGGCACCCGGCGCGGCTGATGACGGAGGCCTACGGACACCTCATCGACCAGTCCGCCAACACGGGAGGCGTGTTCGTCTTCAACAGCGCCTCCTACTCCATCTCTCGCATCGTCACCGGACAGCTCGACGCGTACGTGGACATCGGCAACCGCCTGCTCAAGGACCGGCCGGAGCTGCGCGCGGACTTCGAGCGGGTGGGCAAGGGGCACGTGCTGCACCTCTTCCCGTACGACATCGCCGCCAGCGTGCTGATCGCCGAGAAGGCGGGGGTGATCATCACCGATGCGTATGGGAACTCGCTGGGGCGGACGCTGCTGATGGACCTGTCCGCGGAGAACCAGCAGTCCTGCATCGCGGCCTGCACCCGCGAGCTCCACTCCCTGCTGCTGGAGAGCGTCCGCTGGAGCTAGCGCCGGACGACTCCCGTCAACCACACACACACGAGGACGGAGAAGAAAGACATGAAGGCCATCATCTACAAGGGATTGCGCAGCATCGCGCTGGAGGAGCGTCCGGAGCCGAAGCTGTCGCGGCCGGACGATGTGCTCGTCCGCGTCGCCGCCACGGGCATCTGCGGGACGGATCGCAACATCTACCTGGGCAACTTCCGGGCGGAGGAGGGCGTCATCCTCGGCCATGAGTCGGTGGGCGAGGTGGCGGCGGTGGGCTCGGCGGTGAAGGGGGTGATGCCCGGGGATCGGGTGGCGGTCAACCCCACGCTGTACTGCGGCGCGTGCGAGTTCTGCCGGCGCGGGGAGCTCAACTTCTGTGACAACAAGGCGGGGACGGAGGTGGGGGTGGACCGGGACGGCACCTTCGCCAACTACGTGGTGTTGTCGGAGCGCTTCCTCCACAAGCTGCCGCCGGGGCTGGGCTTCGAGCGGGCGGTGCTGGTGGAGCCCCTGGCGTGCGTGCTGAACAACGTGGAGGCGGCGGAGCTGAGGCCGGAGGATGACGTGGTCATCCTCGGCGCCGGTCCCATCGGCATGGTGTGGGCCCTGCTGGCGAAGAAGGTGGCCCGGCGGGTGACGATGGTGGAGAGCAGCCCCTTCCGGAGGAACTTCGCCAGCCGCCACCTGGAGTACGTGGTGGATGCCGAGGCTCCGAACGTGGTGGCGGACGTGGTGGCCTGCAACGGCGGGCGCAAGCCGCGCGTGGTGGTGGACACCACGGGCGTGGCGCTGGAGCGCTCGCTGGAGCTGGTGTCCAAGGGCGGGCGCGTGGTGCTGATGGGCTTCAACGCGGGCTACCAGGCCACCATCCACCCGCTCACGCTGGTGGGGCAGGGCATCCGCATCATCGGCGCCGGGGACTACAACAGCCACATCTTCCCCGCCGCCATCGAGCTGGCCGCCACCCTTCCGCTGGAGGGGCTGGTGACGCACCAGCTTCCGCTCGAGGACTACGAGAAGGCCTTCGGCCTGCTCGTGGGAGGCGCGCAGTACTCGGAGTACGGGGCGATGAAGGTCGTCCTGCGCTCCGTCTGAGCCGACATCCAGGGAGGAGCTGACAATGGAAGGACGAAGCGTGCGGTTCGAGGAAGGTGCCCTGGTGCTGGATGGAGTCCGTCGCCTGCTGGTGGCGGGAGACTATCCCTATTACCGGGACCGGCCCGAGATGTGGGCGGGGAAGCTGGCGCGGATGCGCGAGGCTGGCATCGAGGTGGTGACGTTCTACATTCCCTGGCGCCACCACCTGGTGGAGGAGCGGGATGGGAGCCGTCGCTTCGTCTTCTCCGGCGAGCTCGGGGACAACCGGGACGTGCTGGGCTTCATCCAGGAGGTGGAGCGGGCCGGGCTGCTGGGCCTGGCCAAGCCGGGGCCCTTCGTCCATGCGGAGGTGCAGCTCGGCGGGCTGCCCGAGCACCTCAGTCCCTCGCACGACGCGAGGCTCGAGTCGGCCGTGTCCTCGGACGGGAAGCCGATGCGCGCCCAGGGGCTCGCGCTGCCCTCTGCGGTGGCGCCCCGCTTCCTGGAGGCGTGCAAGGAGTGGCTGGGCGCCGTGGCGGAGCAGGTGCTCGCGGGCCGTCTCTACCCGCAGGGGCCGCTGCTTGGCGTGCAGCTCGGCAACGAAGGTATCTACAGCGATGCCTCCCTGGCGCTGGATGCCTTCGACTACTCGGAGCCGGCCCTGCGGCGCTTCCGTAGCTTCCTGGCTCTGCGCTACCGCGTCATCGACGCGCTGAACACGGCGTATGGCACCTCGCTGCGTTCTTTTGGAGAAGTGCCGCCGCTGAAGGGGTGGGGTGGAGCGCCCTCGCTCGCCGCCGTGCTGGACTGGGGTGAGTGGTGCGGCCACTACCTGGAGAGGGTGCTGCGGGAGTGGAGTAGTGCCCTGGGCGAGTGCCCGAAGCTGGTCAACCTCCCTCCGCCCGCGCGGGGCCGGTTCGATGCCTGGTTCAGCAGGGTGCGGCCCGAGCGTCTGAGCGGGCTGGAGTATGGCTTCACGAGCTGGGTGGGCAATGCCCTGGAGGAGGAGGGGGCCTTCCTCTCCTACCTGGTGGCCGCCCGGCGTCGGCGCGGTCCCAACCTGGAGGAGAACTGGAGCTTCTCCTGGAGCGATGCGCGCTGTGTCCACCCCATCTCTCCCACCTACCATGCCCTGCTGGCGCTCGCCGCTGGCGCCACGGGCCTCAGCGTCTACCCCGCCTGCGCCACCGACGCGTGGGGGCCCACCATCGAGGTGGATCCGCGGAACATGGAGCCGGAGCAGGCCCTCTCCGGCATGTACGCGCGTCCCTATGGAGGCGACGCGCCCATCACCGTCACCGGGGAGCCGGGCCGCAAGTTCGAGACGCTGTCGTTGCTCACGCGCTTCCTCCGCCAGGAAGGGAGGGAGCTGGCGGACTGTGCCCACCGGGCCGAGGTGGCCTGGGGCCTGTATGCGCCGTACAGCCACGTGGCGGCGTGGGAGCCGCCCGCCGCCGAGCGCTACAAGGGCTTCCGGTGGCCGCGGCCCTCCTCCGAGGCGCTGGGGCACTTCGCCTCGGACTGCCTCTCGCGCGGCGTGGACTTCCGCCTGGTGGAGCTGGAGTCGGCCACGCAGGAGGCGCTGGCCTCCTGTCCCGTCCTCGTGCTGGACGGCGGCTTCTTCATGTCCGAGGTGGTGCAGGAGAAGCTGGCCCTCCACATCGAGCAGGGCGGGACGCTGGTGCTGCTGGGGGAGAGCCCGCTGTTCGACGAGCGGCTCAACCACTGTGACATCCTGCAGGAGCGTCTCTTCGGCCACCTGCTGCGAGGGAAGGACGTGGCGCGGAGGGTGGAGGGGCTGGAGGGCGAGGTGAGCTGCCGCCTGCTCGAGCCGCCCGAGGGCGCGGAGCCGCTGCTGGCCTCCTCGGACGGCGTACACGGCTACCGGGTGCGGCGCGGTGAGGGCCAGGTGGTGTACCTGGACGTGGAGGGCGGCCCCGGCGTCGTCTCACGCGCGCTGGAGGTGCTTGGCGTGGGCCAGGCTGGAGCGCCGGGGCCTCGGGTCTTCGTCTCAGAATTCGAGGGAGAGGAGGCGTCCTTCCTCTTCGCGCTGGGACGCGGCCAGGGAGGCGAGGTGTCGCGCACGCTGCGAGGCATCCCTCTGCGGCTCCGGCTGACGGAGCGGGGTTGTTCCGTGGTGAAGGTGCGGCATGGCCGGCTCGCCGGCTGCTTCGTGAAGGGCGTGGACGAGCTCTCCGGACAGGGTGCTCCCGTGTGGGTTCGCTACGGGGAGGAGGAGCTCTCGACGGACGTGCCCTGTGACGTGTCGGCCCTCACGGTGGAGGGGCGCCTCCATGTGCGCGTGGCCTCTGGCGCTGGCCCGGTGGCGGTGCGGGTGCCGGGCGGGGTGATGCACGCGGAGTGAGCCTGGGATGGCGCTTGTCACACGGGACGTGTAGCACGACGCGGCCAGCCCAGGTCCGGCGGGGACGCCGGGAACGAGAAGGGCTCAGGAAGGGAAGGATTGGAATGGAATCGATCAAGGCCATCATCTTCGACTACGCGGGCGTGCTGTCATTGCACCAGCCCGAGGAAGACGTGCGGCGGATGGAGGCGCTCTGCGGTGTCTCGGGCCAGCGCTTCCTGGACGCGTACTGGGGCGGGCGCGAGCCGTATGACCGAGGCGAGCAGGATGGTCCGACGTACTGGGAGGCCTTCGCCCGGGCCGTGGGGTGCGAGCTCTCGGACGAACAGGTGCGGGCGCTCATCGAGGTAGACACGGCGAGCTGGGTACACCTCAACCCGGTGATGGTGGAGTGGCTGCGGCGGTTGCAGTCCTCCGGCGTGCGGACGGCCATCCTGTCGAACATGGGCAGGGAGCTGCGCGAGCACGTGGGCCGGCATTTCGACTGGTGCGGCGACTTCGCGCACCAGACGTTCTCGTGCGACGTGCGCCGGGTCAAACCCGAGCCCGAAATCTATACGCACAGCCTGGAGGGGCTGGGAGTGGCCCCTTCCGAGGCGCTCTTCATCGACGACAGGGCGGTGAACGTCCAGGCCGCGGAGCGTCTGGGGTTGCACGGACACCTGTTCACCACGCCCGAGGAGCTGGCCAGCCGGCTGCGCGGGCTGCCCCTGACGGCCCACGTGCCCCTCGCCGCCTGAATGGAGCCGCCCATGGAGACGAAGGAGATTCGTAAGGCGATCCTCGGGCTGGCCGTGCCGGCGAGCCTGGAGGCGGTGTTCCAGATGGGCCTGGGCTTCGTGGACCAGGTGGTCATCGGCCGGCTGGGAGAGGAGCCGCTGGCGGCGGTGGGGTTGACCAACAACCTCATGTTCCTGGCGACGCTGGTGTTGGGGGCGCTCAGCGCGGGCACCTCCATCCTGGTGGCGCAGAACCAGGGAAGGAAGGACGCGGAAGGTGTTTCCCGCGCCACGGGCACCGCCATCCAGAGCGCCGCGCTCGTGACGCTGCCGCTCGCGCTGCTGGCGGTGGTGGCGCCGGAGTGGATGTTGCTCACGCTGGGGGCGCCGCCGGAGGTGGCCTCGAGCGGGCGGGAGTTCTTCCGCTTCGTGGCGCTGACGTTGCCGCTGTCCGTCATCGGGACGGTGATGGTGGGCGCGCTGCGCTCGCTGGGAGACTCGCGCACGCCCATGGCCATCACCCTGCTGTCGGTGGGCAGCAACACGGTGCTCAACCTGGTGCTGGTGTTCGGGCTGGGGCCGGTGCCGGCGCTCGGCGTGGTGGGCGCGGCCTACGCCACCGTGCTGGCCCAGGTGATGCGGTTGGGTCTGCTGTCCTGGCGGCTGCTGCGCAACGGGCGCGCTCCTCTCCAGGTGCGTCATTGGGTGGAGCCGGATTCCCGGATGCTGAAGCTGCTCTTCCACCTGGTCTACCCCATCGTGCTCACGGAGGTGCTGTGGGCGCTGGGCAACTTCAGCTACACGCTGCTGAGCATCCGGCTGGGGACGTCCGCCATGGTGGCGACGCAGATGGTGATCGCCACCGAGGGCATCTTCATCATGTGCTCGTCCGGCCTGTCCGTGGCGGCGCTGACGCTGGTGGGGCAGGACCTGGGCGCGGGCGACCTGGAGGGAATGAAGGCCAAGGCGCGGCAGGTCATCCTCCTGGGCGTGGGCTCCTCGGTCTTCTTCGGGGTGGCGCTGGCGGTCGTGAGTCTGGTGGAGCACCGCTTCTACCCGAACGTGAGCCCTGAGGCGCTGAGCCTGGCCATCCTCGGCATCCTCCTCAACGCGCTCTTCCAGCCGGCCAAGGTGATGAACATGGTCATGGGCAACGGCGTGCTGCGTGCCGGAGGGGACACGCGCTTCCTGCTCATCGCGGATGCCGCCACCGTCTACGCGGTGGGGCTGCCCTTGGCCATCCTCCTGGCCTTCCCGCTGGGGATGGGGCTGCCGGGCATCTTCGTGGGCCGGCTCGCCGAGGAGGTGGCCCGGGTGGCCCTCTTCTTCCTCCGCTACCGGACGCCGCGCTGGCACCGGGCGCTGGCCGAGCCGGCGCAACCCGTGGCGCCGGCCTCCGCCTGAAGCACCTTCCCTCACCCATAGGAGTCCATCATGTGTCCAGACCGTACCCGTCCCAGGATGAGCGGCCTCATCCTGCATCCCACGTCCCTCCCCGGCCGCTTCGGCATCGGGGAGCTCGGAGGCGAGGCCCGGCGCTTCGTGGACTGCCTGGTGGCCAGCGGACAGCAGCTCTGGCAGATGCTGCCGCTGGGGCCGCCGGATCCGTCGGACTGGTACTCGCCGTACTCGGCGCTCTCGGCCTTCGCGGGCAACCCGCTGCTCATCAGCCTGGAGTCGCTGAGGGAGCAGGGGTTGCTGGAGGCCGGGTTGCTCGAGGACGTGCCTGAGTTCCCCGAGGAGCGGGTGGACTTCCAGCGGGTGGCGGACTTCAAGGGGCGGCTGCTCGCGCGAGCGGCGGAGTCCTTCTTCCTGCGGGCCTCTCCCTCGCTCCTGCAGGAGTTCGAGCGGTTCCGGGAGGAGTCACGTGCCTGGCTGGAGGACTACGCGCTGTTCATGGCCCTGCGGGAGGAGCAGGGGCGGGACTGGAGCCGGTGGGAGTCGGCGTTGCGGCAGCGGGAGCCCGCGGCGCTGGAGGAGGCCCGGCGGCGGCTGGCCGGCTCGGTGCGGCTGCACGAGTACCTGCAGTTCGAGTTCTACCGGCAGTGGTGGGAGCTGAAGCGCTACGCCAACGAGAGGGGGCTCCGCGTCGTGGGGGATCTCCCCATCTACGTGGGCCATGACAGCGCGGACGTGTGGGCCCACCCGGAGTACTTCCAGCTCTCTCCGGAGACGGGGCGGCCGGCCTTCGAGGCGGGGGTTCCTCCCGATGGATTCTTCTCGGACGAGGGCCAGCGCTGGGGCAACCCGGTCTACGACTGGGAGCGGCTGGCGCGGGACGACTACCGGTGGTGGGCGGAGCGGCTGAAGCAGAGCTTCCGGCAGTTCGACTCGGTGCGGTTGGATCACTTCCGGGGCTTCGAGGCGTACTGGGTCATCCCGGCGGAGGCGCCCTCGGCGAAGTCGGGGCACTGGGAGAAGGGACCCGGTGCGGGCTTCTTCGACGCGATGCGCCGCCACCTGGGCGAGCTGCCCCTCATCGTGGAGGACCTGGGCTTCATCACCCCCGAGGTGCATGCGCTGCGGGAGTCCTTCGACTTCCCGGGGATGAGCGTGCTGCAGTTCGCCTTCGGAGAGGAGGACAGCATCTACCTGCCCCACAAGTGCCGGCCGGACTTCGTGATGTACACGGGGACGCACGACACGGAGACGACGGTGGGGTGGTTCCAGTCCCTCCCCGAAGCGCAGCGGCAGGCGGCGGTGGCGTACGTGGGGGCGCAGGGGGCCCACGGCGTGCATTGGGACATGCTGCGCGTGGTGTGGGCCTCGGTGGCGCAGTGGGCGGTGGCGCCGCTGCAGGACGTGATGGGGCTGGGGTCGGGGGGGCGGATGAACCGCCCGGGTATCGGCACCTCCGACAACTGGAGCTGGAGGTTCCGCTGGGAGTGGCTGACGGACGAGGCCCGCCAGCGACTCCTGTCTCTCACACGCACCTACGGGCGCGCGCTCACGAGGAGCTGAGGTGTGTCGGGCTGGCGTCCGGGCTCGGACGCCGGCCACTCACACCGCCCGGAACTCCTCGTCGTCGTCGTTGTCGTCGCCGTTGTCGTCATCCTCGCCTCCGCCACCGCCCCCACCGAGGAGGGCGGATTCGCCGGAGCCGCTCTCCAGCCGGGCCTGCGGGTGGGAGGGGGCCTCCAGGGTCACGGATACCGGCGAGCCGAGCAGGCTGGCGAGCGCGAGGAGGGAGACGACGGCGGTGGTGAGGGGACGCATGGGAACCTCCAGTCGAAGAGAAGGACGAGGCGGGCGTGGAGATATTCACGCCCGGTTTCCGAGGAGGAGTCAGTCGGCCTTCAAGGTGCGGATGTAGCCCACGAGCGAGTCGATCTGCTCGGCGGAGAGCTTGTCCTTGAAGGGCTTCATCTTCTTGTTGCGGGGGGAGCCGTCGACGATGAACTCACGGATGTCCGCGTCGGTCTGGGCCTTCTGCCAGGCGGGCTGGCTCATGTCGACGATGGACTCCTTCTTGCCGGTCTTCGTCTGGGCCTTGCCATCCGCTCCGTGGCAGTTCTTGCACTTGGCCGTCCACAGCGCGGCGGCGTCCTCGGAGGCGTGCGCGGCGGTGGCCAGGGAGAGGGACAGCAGCAGGGCGAGGCGGGTCTTCATGGGGGCGTGTCTCCTGAGGGGGACTCGGCTTGGGGCGAATCCTCAGTGTCGATCGCCAGGGATGGTGGCTGCCAGGGAAACTTCACGGCTCCGGGGTGCCTGGACGTCTGGCGCCGCAACTCCCGGGCGAGGAGCCGGGTGAACTCGGGCGTCGAGCGGTAGTCGAGGTGCGAGTCCTCCGGACACTCGAAGCGGGCCAGCGCGGGAACGTCCTCGAAGGAGAGGCCCTTCCCGGTGCGCTGGACGAGCCGGTCCCAGTACCGCTCGCGCGGGTAGCGCTCGTCCTCGATGTGTCGCACCTCTCCCGAGGTCACCATCCGCACGAAGAGGACGTCCCCGCCTCGTGTCCGGATGCGCTCCACGGCGGAGGCCACCCGCTCCAGCAGGGACTCCAGCTCGGCGGGCGAGGGCGCCCGGCCATGCGCCTCCCGGCTGCGCCGAGCCCACAGCTCGCGCAGGGGCTGCGCGTCCAGGCCCTCGAAGTCGGACTGCTGCTGGCGGCTGGCCAGCGTCCGGCTGAAGGGAGGGGGCGGTGGGGCCCGGTCCACCAGCAGGTGGCGCAGCACGTTCTTCGGGTGTACGTCCGACAGCAGCACCACCAGCCGCTCCTGGAGGGGCACCCGCAAGGCCGTCTCCCAGTCCGCGACGAAGGTGCGATGCCGGTGTTGCGCCACGTACCGCACCGGCCGCGCGCGCGTCTCGTTGGGCTCCACCGAGAAGAAGAGCGTCGGGCTCACCTCGCACAGCACCAGGCCCCGGAAGTCCTCGTCCTCCGCGACGTCCTCCAGCAGCGGCAGGCTGCTCGAGCCGTTGATGGAGAGCTGCTCCACCCTCGCCTCTTCGAGCGCCTCCGAGAGCACCCCGGGCACCAGCCCCGCCTGGAAGCGCGACGAGCCCAGCAGCACCACCGTGGGCCCCTCCTCGCTCGCCCGGGCCCGCGCCAACGACCACAGCTCCGGGGTGTCCTTCACGCTCGGCCGGAAGCCCAGGCGCCTCCAGCCGAGCTCGGCCGCCACCAGGAGGACGCCGGCCACCAGCAGGGCCACCCCGCACACCCGCCCGAGCGAGCCGGAGGCGGGCTCCCGGCTAGAACTGAAAGTAGATGAAGGCACGATCCACCCCCGTCGCGGTGACCAGGGCCACCAGCATCGCCGTCACGGCGCCCGCGGACGCCCACCAGGGCACGGACTCGAACACCCTCGGCAGCGGCACGTCGCGGTAGCGCCACTGGAGCCCCAGCAGCAGGCCCAGCACTCCCACCGCCGTGAGCATGTCCATCCGGCTCATCAACCCGCCGGCCCCGGCCCCCGCCGCTCCCACCATCGCCTGCACCACCGTGAAGGCCATGGAGAAGTCCGTGGCCCGG
>QKJM01000740.1 GCA_003249315.1 Archangium sp. | reverse complement strand
GTCTCGCAGATCAGGGGCACAGCCCGTCATGCAGAGCCCCAGCAGCAACAGCGTGTGGCGCACGGTCATTCAGATACCCTCACCCCAGCCCTCTCCCGGAGGGAGAGGGGGCTTTGCTCAATACTCCCACTGGACGCCGCCCAGTACTCCCCGGGGGGGTCTCGGGTTGAGCTGATGGTCTCCCGCGTTGAGCAGGTTGTAGCCGTTGGCGAATATCTTCAGCCCGCTGCGCAGGGTGTAGGTGAGCTGGGCTTCCAGATCGAAGTAGGCCGGAGCCCAGATCTCCTGCACGTCCCCGTAGCCGATGATGTGGGCCATGCCGCCATTCGTATCGAGGAAGAAGGGCCGACGGCTCACCCACGAGCCGCGCAGCACCGCCTGCAGTCCGAGCGGGCGGTACCGGGCCGTGAGCTGCGCGTTGATGCGGTGCTTCGCGCGCCCCTCCAGCGGGCGGTTTCTCGTGGAGTCCTTCGCGTCGAGCAGCATGTAGGACAGATCCAGGTACATGCTCCGAGGCGGCAGGCGGATTCGACCGTTGAACTCCACTCCCTGCGTGTACGCGGCGGCCACGTTCTCGTAGCTGAAGGTCGCCGGGTTGTCCGGATCCGGCGGCGCACCCGCGGTGATGTTGATGAGGTTCTCCAGCCGGGTGTGGAAGCCACTCGCGGAGAGGACCCAGCCGTCGAGCGGTGGGCGCCAGTCCACGCTGACGTTCACCGCGGCCGAACGCTCGGCCTTCAGGTCCGGGTTGCCCGTGACGATGTAGCCGATGCCCTGGTTGGCGAAGCGGAGGTACAGCTCCTGGAAGGACGGCGGGCGGAAGCCCAGCCCCACCGCGGCTCGCAACGTCAGGGCAGGGCTCGGATCGAGCTTGACGGCCAGCCGTGGCGAGGGCGCCCCTCCGAACTGGGTGTCGAAGTCGAACCGGAAGCCCGGCGCCACCTTCAGTTTCGGCCCGGAGCCGTCCGAGGCCAGCACGTCCCACTCGTCCTGCACCAGCGCGCCCACCCGGAGACGACCGACCCGGCCCGGGGTGAGTCGATCGGCGCCCAGCCGCTCGGCGAGCAGCTCGACGCCTCCCGTCAGCGCGTGCTCGCCCAGCCGGTGATCGGCCTGGACGAAGCCCTCCCACAAGCGGGTGATGTTCTGCGTGTAGTCGTCCAGCGCCCGCGAGCCGCGCTGATCATAGAGGAACTGATCGCGGAAGTAGCTGAAGTGCCCCCGGACGAGCAGCAAGGTGTCCTCGGTGAGCCGCCGATTGCCTCCCACCGAGACGTCGACCTGCTCCTGCCGCTGGCGGCGGTCGAGCACGGCGCCCGAGGGGTTGATGTCGACGGCCTCCTCGTCGCGGAAGAGGTACTGGCTCTTCAACCACAGGCGGGAGCGCTCGTCGGGCGTGTAGGAGAGGGACATGTCCCCCTCGACGCGGCGGAAGCCCGCGCCGCTCGTGGCCGCGTCCGTGGGCTCCCAGTCGTAGGGGTCGCGGGTGCGGAAGCCTCCGCCTACTCGCGCCTCGAAGGGCCCCTGCTTCGTGCCCGCATGCGCGCGGACATCTCCCTCCAGCAGCATGCCGAAGGAGCCGCGCGCGGAGGCCTCCAGGGGACGCTGTACGCGTCGGGTGATCAGGTTGACGACGCCGCCGATGGCATCCGCGCCATAGAGCGCCGCGGCCGGACCCTTGACGATCTCCACGCGCTCGACATCGCGCAGGCTGAAGCGCCCGAGGTCAAGCGTGGTCCCCACCCGGCCTCCCACGCGCTCCCCGTCGACGAGCACCAGCACGTATTCCGGATCCAACCCCTGCAGGCGCAGGCCGGTGCCGCGGAACGTATGGACGAGCTCGACGCCCGGGTGCTGCTGGAGGAGCTGGCCCAGATCCCTCGCGCCTTGCGCTTCGATCTGCGTCCGGGTGATGACCTCGGTGGGGACCACCACGTCCTCGAGCTTGCGCTCGGTGCGCGATGCGGTGACGACCGTCTGCTTGCCCTTGTCGGACTCTTCCGGTTCGTCGCTGGTGCCGGTCTGGGAGAGGAGGGGAAGGGTGGCCAGCAGGGGTAGAAGCACGGGGATCTCTCTGCCGGGAAGTGTGGTGCTCGTCAATGGAACCTTGCCGCAGGGGGGCTCCCGATGGGCCTCATGCGCCGCCCACGGGTTGCTCGCTCCTGGCCGCGAGTGGCCGAATTGGCAGGGTGGGGGTCTCTTTTCCCGGAAGTACGGCAGTAGACGGTGGGGCGGTGTCGCATCCACCTGCAGGACCGGGCCGGCGGAGCATCCTCATCAAGCAAGTTGGGAGTAATGCCCATGAAGTGGCTTCAGGCAGCGGTCATGGCGGTCCTCGTGAGTGGCTGTGGTGGCGCGACGTCCCTGTCCCTGAGTGTGCGCGCGGGTGCGCCTCGCACGGGCGCGCAGGCGCAACTGGTTCAGCGGCTGGAGGTAGCCAGCGGGGTGAACATCGATCGGGTGCGGATCCTCATTCGAAATCTGGAGCTCGAGTCGCTGGAGGGCCGGGACGACAGCGAGGACGACGACGAGGAGATCGAGGCAGGACCGTTCCTGGTGGATCTCTCGGGCGCCGCGCTCGCTGGTGATGTGCAGAAGGTGCTCGAGGCGGATGTGCCCGCGGGGCGCTACCGCAAGGTGAAGTTCAAGATCGACACGCTGGAGGACAACGAGACCTCGCTGGACGCGAGCTTCGATGCCCTCCGGGAGAATCAGGCCTCCGTCCTCATCGAGGGGACCGTCGACGGGGAGGCCTTCAGCTTCGCCGCGGAGCTGGACGTGGAGCAGGAGTTCGAGGCGGACATCGGGCTCGAGTCGGGCGCGGGTAATCTCACGTTGAACGTGGATCCGACGGGCTGGTTCGTCGCCGCGGACGGCTCGCGGTTGGATCCGCGGCTGTCGGAGTCCCGCGCGAAGATCCTGGAGAACGTCAAGCACTCGCTGGACGTGGTCGAGGACCACGACCGCGATGGTGAAGACGACGCCCACGAGAGCGCGGACTGAGCGTCTTCGTGGTTTGAGTCTTCTGTTGGTCGGTCCGCCCGCCTCGGGTTTGTGCGAGGCGGGCGCGATGGCTAGCGTCGTCACCGATGGAGCCTGTCTTCTGGTGGATCCTCGGTGGCGGCCTGGTGATGAGTGCGATCGCCCTGGTGGGTGCCTTCACCCTGTTGCTGAGCGAGCCCACCTTCCGCTTGCTGGTGAAGCCCCTGGTGTCCCTGGCGGCGGGCTCCCTGCTGGGGGGAGCCCTGTTCCACCTGCTGCCCGAGGCGATCGAGGAGAGCGAGCGGGGCATGATCCCCGCCCTCATCTGGGTGGCGCTGGGGTTCGTCAGCTTCTTCGCCTTCGAGCAGCTCCTGCACTGGCACCACTGCCACCGCACGCCTTCCCAGCACGTGCAGCCCTTCGGCTACCTCGTGCTGTTCGCCGATGCGCTGCACAACTTCATCGGTGGGCTGGCCGTGGCGGGGGCCTTCCTCAGCGACATCCGGGTGGGCATCGCCACGTGGCTGGCCGCCGCGGCCCATGAGGTGCCCCAGGAGCTGGGGGACTTCGGGGCCCTGGTTCACAGCGGGTGGAATGCCCGGAAGGCCCTGTTGTTCAATCTGCTCTCCGCGCTGACCTTCCTCGTGGGCGGGATGGTCGCCTACGCGCTGGCGGGGACATTGGACGTGCGCGTGCTGGTGCCCTTCGGGGCCGGCAACTTCCTCTACATCGCCGCGTCGGATCTCATCCCCGAGGTCAAGAAGCACCATGACTGGCGCGTCAACCTGCTGAACCTGGGGATGTTGGTGCTTGGGCTGGGCTTGCTGCTCCTGGTGCGTTTCCTCTTCCTCCCGGGATAGGCTCACGCCGTTGAATCCCCACGCACCCCCTCCGTCTGTGAAGACATGATGAATCGGTTCCTTGGCCCCGCCTCCCTCGGTCTGTCCATCCTGGCGCTCGTGATCGCCCTCTGGGGACCGCGCGGCGAGGAGGTGCCTCCTGCCCCGGTCACCGAGCAGCCTGACGAGTCCTTCGTTTCACTGGAGCTGGAGGCGCTCGAGCGGAGAGTGGAATCCCTCGAGCAGTCCTCGCTGAGCCTGTCCAAGCGGCTGATGCTGCTGGAGCAACGGCGGGTGGCGGCTTCGGACGGGGGCGGGGTGATCGAAGCCCCGGCGGCTCTGGCCGCCGAGGTGGAGCAGCTCCGCTCGGAGGTGCGCGGCCTGATGGCTGGCGAGGCCCTGAACTCCGAAGGCGGGCGAGAGTACCTCAAGGGCATGGTGCGCTCGGTGCAGAGCGAGATGCGGACCGAGCAGAGGGAGCGCTGGCAGCAGCAGATGTTGCAGGCCCAGGTCCAGGTCCAGGCGGAGCGTGGCGAGCGCCTGCGTCGGTTCGCCTCCGAGGCGGGGTTGAGCTATGGCCAGGAGCAGGAGCTGATGCGCCGCATGAACGGCGAGGACACCCAGCGTCAGGCCCTCTTCGAGGCGATGCAGGCCGGGAGCAAGTCGTTCCGGGACGTCCGGCAGGAGACCCGCGGTCTGCGCGAGCAGACGGACACGGAGATGAAGTCCCTCCTCGATGAGTCACAGTGGGTGAAGTACGAGGAGATGCGGCGCGAGGAGCGGCGGGAGATGCGTCCCAGGGGAGGGGGGCGACAGGGCGGTGGACAGCCCTGATGCGCTCGCCGGGCGGCCTGCCCGAGCCGGACGAGGCCGCCTGGAGGGGGAGGGGCGCTAGCGGCGCGTGGTGCGCTTGCTCGCGGTCGCGCTCGTCTTCCGCGTTCCTCGAGTGGTGGTGGGGCGGGTCGTCCGCTTCGCGGTCGTCGTCTTCCTCGCGGTCATCCGCTTCGCGGCCGTCGTCTTCTTCGCGGTAATCCTCTTCGCGGCCGTCTTCTTCCCGACTGCCTTGCCCGTGGACCTGGAGGTGCCGGCTCCGCGCTCGGCCGTCTTGGCCCGAGAGGTGCGCCGGGTGGCCTTCTTGGTTGCGGTACCACCGCGACGGGTGGACGTCTTCCGAGCGGTGGTACGTGGCGTGGTCGTGCGGGCGCGCTTGGAGGACGCGCGGCCTCGGCCGGAGGCGACCTTCTCGGAGGTCGCCTCGGGTGCTTCCGGTGGGGTTTC
>QKJM01000574.1 GCA_003249315.1 Archangium sp. | reverse complement strand
GCGTGGTGGAGAAAGTACGATGAGCCGCAGCAAGCCTATCTCTCGTGGTGGAGCGGGTGGGGTGTCGGTGGGCCAGGTGCTGATGCAGCTCCTACCGGCGGTGCTCCTCTTCGCCCTCTTCGCCGGCGTGGGCATCCTCCACGTGGCGAGCCGGGTGCTGGTGGTGGACATGGGCTACCAGCTCAGCCGCGCCGAGGCCGAGGCGCGCACCCTCACCCGGGAGAATGACAGGCTGAAGCTGGAGCTGGCCACGCTGAAGAACCCGGCGCGGCTGGAGAAGCTGGCCCGCGAGAAGCTGGGCATGTCCATGCCCTCGGGTCCGCTCGTCATCGCCCTGCCGGCCAGGGAGCGCACCGCCTCGCGCGTGGAGGCGCGCTCGGCTCGCGGGGTGCGCGTGGCGGATCGGACCGGGGCTCGGTGAGGGGCGGGCGGTGAGGGACTTCAAGGCAGCGCGGGCTCCAGAGCCCACCAGGAAGTGGCTTCGGCTGCGGGTGCGGCTCCTGGCCTTCTTCTTCCTCGCCCTGCTGGGAGTGGCCCTCGGCCGCGCCGTCCAACTCCAGGTGTACGAGCGCGACAAGCTGCGCGGCCTGGCGCAGGACCAGTACGTCCGCCAGATTGAAATCCCCGCCCGTCGCGGTGACATCTTCGACCGGCGCGGTACGCCGCTCGCCCAGAGCGTGGAGGTGGACTCCATCTGGGTGGATCCCTCCCTGCTGCCGGACGTGAAGCAGGCCGCGCGCTCGCTGGCCCGGGCGCTGAAGCTGGACGCCGGGGAACTGCACGCGCGCCTGGGCCGCGCCCGCCGCTTCGCGTGGGTCAAGCGCCAGGTGACGCCCCGCGAGGTGGAGGCGGTGAAGGCGCTGAAGCTTCCCGGGCTGGGCTTCACCAAGGAGCCCAGGCGCTTCTACCCGCAGCGGGAGCTGGCCGCGCACGTGGTGGGCATGGTCGGCACCGATGGCCATGGCCTGGAGGGCCTGGAGCTGGCCTTCGAGGACGAGCTGAGCGGGCAGAACTCGCGCCTGTCCGGCTTCCGAGACGCCAAGGGCCGCAAGCTGCTCGTCTCCGGCGCTCCGGATGTGTTCGAGCGCCAGGGCGCCTCCGTCACCCTCACCATCGATCGCCACCTCCAATATGTCTCGGAGAAGGCGCTGGCTCGCGCCGTGGAGGAGTCCAAGGCGGTGGCCGGCATGGCCCTGGTGATGGAGCCCTCCACCGGCGAAATCCTCGCCATCGCCAACCACCCCCGTTTCAACCCCAACACCCCCGCCCGCGAGGCCCGCGCCGCCATCCGCAACCGCGCCGCCCTGGACGCCTTCGAGCCCGGCTCCACCATGAAGGCCTTCGTGGTGGCCGCCGCCCTCGAGCAGAAGGCCATCCAGCCCGACCAGCTCTTCTTCTGCGAAAATGGGAAATGGCTCGTCGGCCGGCACACGATTCACGACACCCATGAGTACGCCTGGCTCACCCCGCAGCGGGTGCTGCAGGTGTCCTCCAACATCTGCGTGGCGAAGATTGGCCAGGAGCTGGGTCGGGAGCGGCTGGTGCAGGCCTACCGGGACTTCGGCTTCGGCGAGCGCACCGGGCTGGCACTCCCCGGCGAGGGCCGTGGCTCCATTCCCTTCCCCAAGGCGGAGGTGTCTCTGGCGACCCAGTCCTTCGGGCAGGGGATGAGCGCCACGGCGGTACAGTTGACGGCGGCCTGGGCGGCCCTGGCCAATGGGGGGATGCTGATGCGCCCCTATCTGGTTTCCAAGGTGGTGGATCCGGACGGGGTGGTGCTGCTGGAGAACCGGCCGACCGAGGTGCGACAGGTGGTGTCCGCCCGGACGGCCCGGAGGGTGGTGGAGATGCTCGAAAGTGTGGTGGCCAAGGAGGGGACCGCCCCCAGGGCCGCCATGGCGGACTACCGGGTGGCGGGCAAGACAGGCACCGCCCAGAAGGTGGATCCGGTGGCCCGGGGGTACTCGGACAAGCGGCTTGCCTCCTTCGTGGGCATGGTGCCTGCCGAAAACCCGAGGGTCGTCATACTCGTCGTAGTGGACGAGCCGAAAACGGACGTGTACGGGGGACTCGTGGCCGCCCCTGCCTTCAAGGAGATTGCAACCGCCGCCATGGCGCACCTGGCTGTCCCGCCCTCGCGTGAGGTCCCGCTGCCGTCCACCGCTCTGCCGGTGGCCGTTCAGCCTCCTCCCTCGAAGGCGGTGCCGGTCCGGACCGTGGTGGAGGTGGCTGTTTCCGAGAATGGGGAGCCCGGCGCCGTCCGGGTTCCCGACGTGGTGGGCCACGCAGGGCGTGAAGCGGTGACGAAGCTGCTCTCCGCGGCCCTGGAGCCACAGTTGTTGGGTAGTGGACGCGTGGTGTCGCAGACTCCCGCCGCCGGTTCTCTCGTGGAGAAGGGCGCGCGGGTGACGCTCGAGCTGGCAACGCGGCAATGACGCCGCACTCGGGCCCGGCCTCGCGCTTGCAGAAGCATGTGAAGGGGAAACGATGAAGCTGACGGATGTCCTCGCAGGGTGTGGTGCCGAGCAGACCTCGGGCGGCCGGACCCCGGTCGACGTGACAGGGGTGTCGCAGGACTCGCGCAAGGTGAAACCGGGTGACCTGTTCGTTGCCATTCCGGGCACTCGGGAAGACGGTACCCAGTTCGTGGGCGAGGCCGTGTCTCGTGGTGCGGTGGCGGTGGTGGCCGAGAAGCCCCTGCCTTCGCAGGTGCCCTTCTTCAAGGTGAGCAACGCCCGCAAGGCGCTGGCGCTCATTGCCGCCAACTTCCATGGACGGCCCGCGGACCAGCTCACCCTGCTCGCTGTTACCGGAACCAACGGGAAGACGACGACCACCTTCTTGCTGGAGGCCATGGCCACCGCGGCCTACTCCTCCACCGGCGTCATCGGGACGCTCGGCTACAAGCTGGGGGGCGAGTACCACCCCACCGCCCACACCACGCCGGATCCGCTGGAGCTGCACCGGATCCTGCGGGAGATGGTGGACGCGGGCATGGAGACGGTGGTGATGGAGGTGTCCAGCCACGCCCTCCAGCAGGAGCGGGTGCATGGCCTCACCTTCAAGGCGGCGGCCTTCACCAACCTCTCGAGGGATCACCTCGACTACCACAAGGACCTCGAGGAGTACTTCCAGGCCAAGCGCAAGCTGTTCCTGGAGAACCTCTCCCAGGGCGGAGTGGCGGTGGTCAACGGTGACGACACCTACGCCACCCGTATCTACAACGAGCTGCGTGGGCAGAAGCGCATGGCGTGGAAGTTCAGCCGCCAGGGCAACGGGGAGATCTCCGCTGCCGACGTCTCCTACACCGCGGACGGAATCCGGGGCGTGCTGAAGACGCCCGCGGGCGACATCCCGGTGAAGAGCCGGCTGGTGGGGCCGCACAACCTGGAGAACATCCTGGTGGCCGCGGGCCTGGCCCTGGGCGCGGGCTTCGCCCGGCGGGACGTGCAGGACGGCATCGAGCGCATGGCCCACGTGCCCGGCCGCCTGGAGAAGGTGCCCAACCACGGCACCGGCCCGGCGCCGATGGTGCTGGTGGACTACGCGCACACCGATGAGGCCCTCAAGCGCTCGCTCGAGGCGGCGCGCACCCTGTCCAAGGGTCGCGTGGTGGTGGTGTTCGGCTGCGGCGGGGAGAGGGACCAGGGCAAGCGTCCGCTGATGGGCACCGCGGCGGCCGAGGGCTCGGACCTGGTGGTGGTGACGAGCGACAACCCCCGTCGGGAGGACCCCGAGGAGATCATCTCCCAGGTGACTCCGGGCCTGGAGAAGGCCGGCCTGCGCCGCATCTCCCCAGGCAAGGCCAAGAGCGGCGAGAACGGCTACCTCGTGGAGGTGGACCGCAAGGCCGCCATCGAGACGGCCATCTCCCTGGCCAAGGAGGAGGACGTGGTCCTCATCGCCGGCAAGGGGCACGAGACGTATCAGCTCATCGGTGACGAGAAGCGCTCGTTCGACGACAGCGAGGTGGCGGCGGGCGTGCTGGCCATTCGGAGCTGAGGCTGGCCGCGGACTTCCATGGCCGTACGATTCACGGATGAGCAGGTGGTGCAGGCGGCCGGGGCGACCCGGCGCGCCGGTCGTGCCGGGGCGGTCTACGAGGCCGTCTGCACCGATACGCGGGCGTTGACGCCCGGTTGCCTCTTCGTGGCGCTCCAGGGGGAGCGCTTCGATGCGCATGACTTCCTCGCCCAGGCCGCCTCCGGTGGGGCCTCGGGCGCGGTGGTGAAGAGGGACCGGGCGTTGCCGTCGCTGCCGGAGGGCTTCGCCCTCTACGAGGTGGAGGACACCCTGGCCGCCCTGGGCGCGCTGGGGCGTCACCACCGCGAGCGCTTCCGGATTCCGGTGGGCGTGGTGGGTGGCTCCAACGGGAAGACGACCACCAAGGAGATGGTGGGCGCCATCCTCGCCACCCGCGGCCCGGCGCTGAAGACGGAAGGCAACTTCAACAACGAGATTGGCGTGCCCCTCACGCTCTTCCGCCTGGAGCCCACGCACGTGGCGGCCGTGGTGGAAGTGGGGATGAACCAGCCCGGGGAGATCACCCGGCTCACCCGGATGACGCAGCCGGATGCGGGTCTCATCACCGTGGTGCAGCCCGAGCACCTCGAGGGATTGGGAAGTCTGGAGGGCGTGGCCGAGGCCGAGGGGGAGATGTTCCGCGAGCTGTCCCACGAGGCGGTGGCGGTGGTGAACGTGGATGACCCGCTCATCCCCCCGCAGGCGGCGCGCGGTCGGGCCCGGCGGCTCACCTTCGGGCGGGCCGAGGAGGCCCAGGTGCGGCTGCTGTCCGTCGTTCCCCGAGGTCGGGACGGGCTGGACATGACGGTTCGCCACGAGGGTCGGGACTGGCCGGTGCGGCTGGGCTTCATCGGCGAGCACAACGCCCTCAACGCCACCGGGGCCTTCGCGCTGGCGCTGGCGCTGGGCTACTCGCCGGAGGAGTGTGTGAGGGGGCTGGAGGCGGCGCGGCCCTATGCGCGCCGGCTCAACGTGCTGGACGGGCCGGGCGGTATCACCGTGGTGGACGACTGTTACAACGCCAACCCGGCCTCCATGCTCGCCGCGCTGGACACCCTGCGCACCCTCGTGCCGCCGGGCGGCCGGGCGGTGGCCGTGCTCGGCGACATGCTGGAGCTGGGGACGGGCGAGTCCGAGGAGCATGCGCTGCTCGGAGGGGAAGCGAGCGCCAGGGCCGACCTGCTGGCGTTCTTCGGACCCCGCTCGGAGCTGGGGTACAAGGCCGCATCGGGTCTCGGTGAGCGCGCCGCGCACTTCACCGAGGTGGAAGCCCTCCTGGCCTGGCTGTCGCCGAGGCTGAAGGCAGGAGACGTGGTGCTGATCAAGGCGAGCCGCGGTATGCGGCTCGAAAGAGTGGTCGCGGGGCTCACCGGTTCCCCGGCGCCCGCAGGGAGCCGGTAGTGCTCATCCTTCTCTACGAGTGGCTCAAGGACACGGAAGCGGGGCGGCTGCTCAACTTCCTGCGCTACCCCACCTTCCGCATCGTCGCGGCGGGCGTGGCGGCGCTGCTGCTGGGCATGCTCATTGGCCCGAAGCTCATCGCAGCGCTGCGCTTCCAGCAGCACGGGCAGAGCAACGTCCGGGAGGACACCCCGGACACCCACCAGAAGAAGAAGGGCACGCCCACCATGGGAGGCGTCCTCATCCTCCTGGGCATCTCCTTCTCCACCGTCTTGTTCGCGGACCTGCGCAGCCGCGCGGTGCTGGCGGCGCTGGTTCTCACCCTGGGCTACGGCTTCATCGGCTTCCTGGATGACTGGCTGAAGCTGTCCAAGCGCAACTCCAAGGGGCTGGCGGGTCGCAAGAAGATGGCGCTGCAGACGCTCTTCTACTTCGTGGCCATCTTCGGGCTCCTGTGTACCTGGACGGGGCCGGACGGCGCCTTCACCGGGCCGAAGCTGCTCATCGACACGCGGTTGACGCTGCCCTTCGTGCCCACGCACTGGTTCAACCCGGACTTCGGCTGGTTCTACGTGGCCTTCGGCTGGGTGGTGGTGGTGGGCACCTCCAACGCCGTCAACCTCACCGACGGTCTGGACGGTCTGGCCATCGTCCCCACCATCGTCGCGGCCACCACCTTCGCCGTCCTCTGCTACGTGGCCGGCACCACGCTCCATATCTCCGACATGGCCACGGTGGACGGTGTGTCGCGCCTGGTGGGCGTGCCCCTGTGGAAGTACCTGGGCATCCCCCAGGTGCCCGGCGGCGCGGAGCTGGCCGTCTTCTGCGCCAGCATCGTTGGCGCCGGCATCTCCTTCCTCTGGTTCAACACCTACCCGGCCTCCGTCTTCATGGGAGACATCGGCTCGCTCGCGCTGGGCGGCGCCCTGGGCGGGCTGGCGGTGGTGTCCAAGAACGAGGTGGTGTCCGCCATCATCCACGGCATCTTCCTCGCCGAGGCCCTCTCGGTGATGATTCAGGTGGCCTCCTTCAAGCTCACCGGCAAGCGCGTCTTCAAGATGGCGCCCGTCCACCACCACTTCGAGCTCAAGGGCCTGGCCGAGCCGAAGATCATCGTCCGTTTCTGGATCGTCGCCATCCTCTGCGGAGGCGTGGCACTGCTGTCGCTCAAGCTTCGCTAGGGGAGGCGCGGATGTCTCCGCACCTGAAGGACCAGAAGGTCGTCGTGTACGGACTCGCGAAGAGCGGGTTGGCGGCCCTCCGGCTGCTGAGGGCGCGGGGCGCGAGGGTGACGGCGCTGGACGCGCGCGACGAGGCGTCCCTGGGCGATACGGCGCGCGAGCTGAAGGCTCAGGGGGTGGCGCTCGTCACCGGCCCCACGCCGCCGGGCCTGCTGGAGTCGCAGGACCTGGTGGTGGTGAGCCCGGGCGTGCCGCTGGCGCTGCCGGAGATTCAGCGAGCCCGCGCTGCGGGTGTGCCGGTGTGGGGCGAGGTGGAGCTGGCGTGGCGCTTCCTCTCGCACCTGCCGCTGGTGGGAATCACCGGGACCAACGGCAAGAGCACCACCACGGCCCTCACGGGTGAGCTCTTCGCCCGGAGCGGTCGGCGCACCTTCGTGGGTGGCAACCTGGGGCGCCCGCTGGGCGAGGCGGCCCTGACTCCCTCCGAGTGGGAGGCGCTGGTGGTGGAGTTCTCCAGCTTCCAGCTCGAGGGGATCGAGTCCCTGCGGCCCCGGGGCGCGGCCCTCCTCAACCTCACCGCGGACCACATCGACCGGTACGCGAGCCATGCGGCCTACGGAGAGGCCAAGGCCCGCATCTTCCGCTACCAGGGGGAGGGCGACTTCGCGGTGGTGAACGCGGATGACGCGGAGGTGCTGCGGCTGGCGGAGTCCGCGCGGGCGCCGGTGTACGGCTTCAGCCTCACGGGGCGGCCGGTGGCGGAGCGTCCTCGGCTGGCGGGACTGGCGGTGGCGCGGCCGGGCGGTTTCGGCTTCGAGGGGGTGGGGGAGGCAGGCGAGTCCTTCACCCTCGGCAACCGCGCGCTGCGCGGGGCACACAACGCGCAGAACGCCATGGCGGCGGCGCTGTTGGCCCGCCTCTGCGGGGTGTCCCACGAGGCGGTGCAGGCCGGGCTGGACGGCTACCCGGGCCTGGCACACCGGCTGGAGAGCGTCCGGGTCTTGGACGGCGTGGAGTGGGTGAACGACTCCAAGGCCACCAACGTGGACTCGGTGCTGGTGGCGCTGCGCGCCTTCGAGCGGGACGTGCTGTTGATTGCTGGCGGCAAGGGCAAGGGCGCCCCCTACGCTCCCATGGTGGAGGCCGGTCGCGGCAAGGTGAAGGGCCTCCTCACCATCGGGCAGGACGCGGACACCCTCGCCGCCGCCTATGAGGGCCAGGTGCCCGTCCACCCTTGCGGCACGCTCGCCGGGGCCGTCCGCCGGGCGCGTGAGCTGGCGAAGCCCGGAGACACGATTCTGTTCTCGCCCGCCTGTGCGTCGTACGATCAGTTCCAGAACTTCGAGCACCGGGGCGACACCTTCAAGCGCCTGGTGGAGGAGCTCTGACACCTATGAAGGCCGCCTCCTCTCCGGTGCGATTCGACGCGTTGCTGTTGGGTGCCGTGTTGTCCCTCGTGTCGCTGGGGTTGGTGATGGTGTACTCGGCGAGCGCCGTGATGGCGCAGGAGAAGCTGGGGGACAGCCTCTACTTCCTCACCCGGCAGATGGTGGCGGCGGGCCTCGGGGTGGTGGCGATGGCGGTGGGGATGAAGGTGGGCTGGCGCAAGCTGGCGAGGCTGGCCTACCCGCTGCTGCTGGTGACGCTGGTGCTGCTGGTGCTGGTGCTGATTCCGGGCATCGGTACCACGGCGGGCGGGGCGCGGCGGTGGATCCGCCTGCCGGGCTTCAGCCTGCAACCGGCGGAGGTGGCCAAGTTCGCCTGGGTGGTCTACCTGTCCTACTCGCTGGCGAAGAAGCGCGAGAAGGTGGCCACCTTCTCGGTGGGCTTCCTCCCGCACCTGATGCTGTGCGGGCTGCTGGTGGGGCTGTGCATGCTGCAGCCGGACTTCGGCAGCTCGGTGCTGCTGGTGTTCCTGCTCTTCGCGCTGCTCTTCGCGGCGGGGGCGCGGCTGAGCTACCTGGTGGGCTCGGTGCTGCTGGCGTTGCCGCTGGCGTACGCGGCCGTCGCTTCCAGCCCGTACCGGATGAAGCGCATCCTCGCCTTCCTGGATCCCTGGGCCCACCGGCACGACATCGGCTACCAGGTGGCCGAGTCGCTCATGTCCATCGGCTCGGGGGGCCTCACCGGCCTGGGGCTGGGTGATGGGCGGCAGAAGCTCTTCTTCCTGCCCGAGGCCCATACGGACTTCATCTTCGCCATCATCGGAGAGGAGCTGGGTCTGATGGGGGTGCTGCTGTTGGTGATTCTCTACGGCGTCGTCATCTGGCGTGGCATTCGGGCGAGCATGGCGGCGCCGGAGACGTTCGGCACCTACCTGGGCCTGGGTCTCACCTCCATCATCGCCTTCCAGGCAACGGTGAATATGTGCGTGGCCATGGGCCTGCTGCCCACCAAGGGTCTGACTCTTCCGTTCGTGTCCTACGGAGGCACCTCTCTGGTGGTGTTGATGGGGGCAGCGGGTGTATTGCTCTCCCTCAGCGCCAGCTCGCTGCCCGTGAGCAATCGGGCTTCGCGGACAGGTGGTGACATGAGGGAGGTGGCGGCGTGAAGGTACTCATCGCAGGTGGTGGAACGGGTGGTCACCTCTTCCCGGGCATCGCCCTGGCGGAGGAGGTGGTGACGCGGCACCACGCCAACGCGGTGGTGTTCGTGGGCACGGAGCGGGGTCTGGAGGCGCGGGTGGTGCCGCGCGAGGGCTATCCGCTGGAGACCATCCGAGCGCAGGGCCTCAAGGGCAAGGGCCTGGTCGGGCTGCTCAAGGGCCTGTGGGCGCTGCCCATGTCCTTCGTCGAGTCCGTGCGCATCCTCCGCAAGCACAAGCCGGACGTGGTGGTGGGGGTGGGGGGCTACGCCAGCGGGCCGGTGGTGCTGGCTGCGTGGCTGCTGGGCGTCCCCACCGCGGTGCAGGAGCAGAATGCGCTGCCGGGGCTCACCAACAAGCTGCTGGGTCGCTTCGTGCGGGTGGTGTTCACCGCCTTCGAGGGGGCGGGGCGCTTCTTCCCCTCGCGCAAGGTGCAGCTCATCGGCAACCCCATCCGCCGCAAGCTGATGGACAACTACCTGCGCTCGTACGTGGCGCACGAGGGCTTCACCCTGCTCGTCTTCGGCGGCAGCCTGGGCGCGCGTGGCATCAACCAGCGCATGCTGGAGGCGTTGGACCACCTCCAGGACGTGAAGGAGCAGATCCACATCGTCCACCAGACGGGGAAGAACGATCTGGAGGCGGTGCGCCGCGGCTACGAGGAGAAGGGCTTCCACGCCGAGGTGGTGGAGTTCATCGAGGACATGTCCGGCGCGTACGCCAAGGCGGAGCTGGTCATCTGCCGGGCGGGCGCCACGACGCTGGCGGAGCTGATGGTGGCCAAGAAGGCCAGCATCCTCGTTCCCTTCCCGTACGCCACGGACAACCACCAGGAGGTCAACGCGCAGGCGCTGGTGAATGCTGGCGCGGCGCTGATGTTCCGCGAGTCGGAGCTCACCGGGCAGAAGCTGGCCGAGCAGATTCGCTCCCTCAAGGACGACCCGGAGCGGCGCCGGCGGATGGAGAAGCAGGCCGCGCTGCTGGGGCGTCCTGAGGCCGCCAAGGAGCTGGCGGACGTGCTGGTGGAGTTGATGGTGGAGGCCTATGGGCCTCGCGGGCGTGAGCGCGAGGCCCGCTCCGAGAAGCAGGCGTAGGAGAACGCATCCGTGACGAACAGACGCTCCTCGAGGCCCGCCAGCCTCTTCAAGACCCGTCATGCCGCCCACGTACACTTCGTGGGCATCGGCGGCATCGGCATGAGCGGCATCGCCGAGGTGCTGGTCAACCTCGGCTACCGGGTGAGTGGCTCGGATCTGAGGGCCAGTGACACCACCCGCCGCCTGGAGCGCCTGGGCGCCACCGTCTTCGAGGGGCACCGGGCGGACAACCTCGTCCACGCGGACGTGGTCGTCATCTCCTCCGCGGTGAAGAGGGACAACCCCGAGGTGGTGGCCGCGCGCCAGCGGAAGATTCCGGTCATCCCCCGCGCGGAGATGCTCGCCGAGTTGATGCGCCTCAAGTACGCGGTGGCCGTCGCCGGCAGTCATGGGAAGACGACCACCACCTCCATGGTGGCCACCGTCCTCACCGCTGCGGGGTTGGATCCCACCGCCGTGGTGGGTGGCAAGGTGAACGTGCTCGACTCCAACGCCAAGCTGGGCAAGAGCGAGCTGATGGTGGCCGAGGCCGACGAGAGCGACGGCAGCTTCCTTCACCTGCACCCGTCCATCGCCGTGGTCACCAACATCGACCCGGAGCACATGGACCATTACGGCACGCTGGAGAACCTGCAGGAGGCCTTCGTCGCTTTCTGCAACCGCGTGCCCTTCTACGGCCTCAACGTACTGTGCCTGGACGCCCCCAACGTGCAGGCGCTGCTGCCGAAGCTGGAGAAGCGCTACGTCACCTATGGCAGCTCGCACATGGCGGACTACCGGCTGGAGGGTGTGCGGCTGGACGGCTTCACCACGTGCTTCAAGGCCTTCCGGCGCGAGGAGCCGCTGGGCGAGTTCCGCGTGAGGATGGTGGGCGCGCACAACGCCCTCAACGCGCTAGCCGTCATCGCCGTGGCCGAGGAGATGGACGTGCCGCTGGACGTGGTGCGCACCGCGCTGGCCGAGTTCGGCGGCGTGCAGCGGCGCTTCACCGTGCGCGGCGACGCGGCCGGCGTCACCGTGGTGGATGACTACGGGCACCACCCCACCGAGGTGCTGGCCACGCTCGGCGGCGCGCGCAAGGCCTTCGGGCGGCGGTTGGTAGTGGCCTTCCAGCCCCACCGCTACTCGCGCACCCACGAGATGCTCCGGGAGTTCGTCACGTCCTTCAACGACGCGGACGTCCTCTTCGTCTCCAGCGTGTACGCCGCGGGCGAGGATCCCATCCCCGGCGCCACGGGCGATGCGCTCGCCGAGGCCATCCGCGCCCACGGCCACCGCGACGTCACCTACGTGGAGAAGCGCACGGAGCTGGCCCGGGAGATGCTGCCGCGGTTGCGCGAGGGAGATCTCGTCCTCACCCTCGGAGCGGGTGACATCACCCACGTGGGGCCGGAGCTGCTCGAGCTGCTCGCGCAGCGTGGCCTCCAGAAGGGCGTCTAGCGCATGGTGGCCATTTCCCGAGCGTCCCTCCCCGAGCGGTTGGGACTCATCTCCGGCTGTGAGGTGACGGCGCGGGCCCCGCTGGCGCCTCTCACCAGCGTGCGCGTGGGCGGCCCGGCCGAGGCCCTGGTGCGTCCGCGCTCGCCGGAGGCCCTGGTGGCCCTGCTGCGCCAGGTGCGGGAGGAGGGGGTGCCGCTCACCGTCCTGGGCGGCGGCGCCAACACCCTGGTGGGAGATGGCGGCATCCCCGGTGTCACCCTCAAGCTGCCCTCGAACCTGTTCCCCGAGGTGGTCGAGGTGGGCGAGGAGGAGGGCCGGCTCACGCTGGGGGCGGGCGCGGCCATCGTCCGGCTCATCAACCAGATGCGCTCCAACAAGCTGGTGGGCGCCGAGTTCCTCGCCGGCATTCCCGGCACCCTGGGGGGCGCGGTGTCCATGAACGCGGGCACCAAGAACGGGGAGTGCTTCCGGGTGGTGGAGGCGGTGGAGGTGGCCACGGCGGACGGGGTGGGGTGGTTGTCCCGGGCGGAGATTCCGTACCGCTACCGGCACGCGGGGCTGCCCGCGGGCGGCGTGGTGACGAGGGTGCGCTTCCTCCTGCCGAAGGGCGACACCGTGGCCTCGAAGAAGGCCATGGACGAGGACCTGGGTTACCGCAAGCGCTCGCAGCCGCTGAGCCAGCCCAACTTCGGCAGCGTCTTCACCAACCCGCCGGGCGACTTCGCAGGGCGCCTCATCGAGAGCGTGGGCCTCAAGGGCCATGTCTCCGGCCGCGCGCAGGTGTCCACCCTGCACGCCAACTGGATCGTCAACCTGGGCGGCGCCACCGCCCGCGACGTTCTCACCCTCCTCTCCCTCATGCAGGCGCGCGTGCGGGAGGAGCGGGGCGTCGAGCTGCAACCCGAAGTCAAACGCGTAGGAGTCTTCCTTCCATGAGCACCTTCTCCAGGGACGAGCTGAAGCAGAAGCGGGTAGGCGTGTTGCTCGGCGGTCTGTCCGCGGAGCGCGAGGTCTCCTTGAACACCGGCGCCGCCGTGGCCCGGGCGTTGCGGGGGCTCGGCCTTGACGTGGTGGAGGTGGACGTCGGCAAGGACGTGGCCGCGCGTCTGGTGGCGGAGAAGGTGGACGTGGCCTTCATCGCCCTCCACGGCCGCTACGGCGAGGACGGCTGCATCCAGGGCCTGCTCGAGTCCATGTTCATCCCCTACACCGGCAGCGGCGTGCTGGCCTCCGCGGTGGGCATGGACAAGGTGCTCGCCAAGCAGATCTTCGTCGCCCATGGCATCCCCACCCCCGCGTATTGCACCTTCCGTACCGCCGAGGAGGCCCGGGCCGCCGTGGACGCGCTGCCCTTCCCCTTCCCCGTGGTGCTCAAGCCCTCCCGCGAGGGCAGCAGCGTGGGCGTCCACATCTGCAAGACGCGCGAGGCCTACCTCGCCGCTGTCGAGGACACCTCGAAGTTTGCCGGCTCCCTCCTGGTGGAGCAGTTCGTCAAGGGCCGCGAGGTGCAGTGCGGCGTCCTCGACGACGAGGCCCTCGGCGTGATTGAGGTGGTCCCCGAGCGCGAGTTCTACGACTACACCGCCAAGTACCAATCCGGTAGTGGCACCAGGTACCTCTTTCCAGCACCCCTCCCGGCGGATCAGTATGAGCGCGTGAACCAGGTCAGCCTCGACGCCCATCGCTCGCTCGGTTGTAGTGGAGGTACCCGCTCGGACGTCATCATCACCGAGTCTGGAGACGTGTACCTGCTGGAGATCAACACGCTGCCGGGAATGACCGAGACCAGCCTGCTGCCGAAGATCGCCGCGGGCCGGGGTATCGACTTCCCCTCCCTGTGCGAGCGCCTGCTCATGGGCGCCTCTCTCAAGGCCTGAGATTCGCCGCCGGGGTCGAAGTGGACTTTGCCGGGCCCGTGAGGGACCCGGCCGCTACAGCGACGTGCCTGTAGCGAAAAACTGGCGTGGAGATCCAACAGCGCGCAGCATGCGATGACCGCACCATGGCATTCACCCGCTCCAGGAACCGTCGTCGTCACGACTCCGCCCAGAAGAGGGAGGCGGTCAGGGGAGCCGTGCGGATGCATGGTCCGGGGCTGCTGAAGGCCATCCTACTGACGGGTCTGACAGTGGCCGGGGTGTGGGGGGGACTCGAGCTGCGGAGCTGGGCGCTCACCTCGCCCACCTTCCTGCTCAAGGAGACGACCTTCGCCGGGCTGCAGAGGGCCGGGCCGGGGGAGCTGCTGAAGCTTTCCGGGTTGACGGTGGGGCAGAACCTGTGGTCGCTGGACGTGGAGGCACTGGAGCGCGCCATGCTGGCGCACCCCTGGGTGCGCTCGGTGGAGGTGACGCGGCGCTTCCCCTCCAGCGTGTCCGTGGAGGTGCTCGAGCACGCGCCGGCGGCGCTGGGGGTGCTGGGGGATCTGTACCTGCTGGATGAGCAGGGGGAGCCCTTCAAGCGGCTGCAGCCGGGAGACCGGTTGGATCTGCCGCTGGTGAGTGGGATGAGTCGCGAGGACTACCTCGCGGACGAGGCGGAGGTGCGCGAGCGCTTCCGCCGGGCGCTGGCGGTGGCGGAGGCCTACGCGAAGAGCGGGCCCGGCCGGCGCGAGCGGCTGAGCGAGGTGCGGGTATCGCCCTCGGGACTGGTATTGGTGCTGTCCGACGGGATGGAGGTACGGCTGGGCGAGGGGGAGACGGAGGCCATGTTGGAGAGGCTGGCGCGGGTGCGCGCGGAGCTGCGTGCCCGGGGCCTGTCCGCGGAGGTCATCCACCTGGACAACCGGGCTCGCCCCGGCTGGGTGGCGGTGAAGCTTTCGAGTCCCACCTCCGAGAGGAGTGGGAGGTCGATGCAGTAAGGTACGCGCCCCTTTCACGAGAGTGGGGGGCCTGGGAGGGAAGTCATGGCGAAGCAGAAGTCCGGGGAGATCATCGTCGGCCTCGACATCGGGACGACGAAGATCTGCGCCATCGTCGGAGAGCTGACCGACAGTGGCATCGACATCATCGGCATCGGTACGCACCCGTCCAAGGGGCTGCGCAAGGGCGTGGTGGTCAATATCGAGGCCACCGTATCCTCCATCCGCCGAGCGGTGGAGGAGGCCGAGCTGATGGCGGGCGCGGAGATCTCCCACGTGTACACCGGCATCGCTGGTGGCCACATCAAGGGCTTCAACTCGCAGGGCATCGTCGCGGTGAAGGACAAGGAGGTGCGCGAGGCGGACATCGCTCGTGTCATCGACGCCGCCAAGGCCGTGGCCATCCCGTTGGATCGCGAGGTCATCCACGTCCTGCCGCAGGAGTTCATCATCGATGACCAGGGGGGGATCAAGGAGCCCCTGGGCATGGCGGGCGTGCGCCTGGAGGCGAAGGTCCACATCGTCACTGGCGCGGTCTCCAGCGCGCAGAACATCGTCAAGTGCGCCAACCGCACCGGCCTCAACGTGTCGGACATCGTCCTGCAGCCGCTCGCCTCGGCCGAGGCCGTCCTCGGGGAGGACGAGAAGGAGCTGGGCGTGTGCCTGGTGGACATCGGCGGTGGCACCACGGACATCGCCATCTTCTCCGGCGGCTCCATCGTCCACACCGCGGTGATTGCCCTGGGCGGCAACAACCTCACCAGCGACATCGCCATCGGCCTGCGCACCCCGGCTCACGAGGCCGAGCGGATCAAGCAGAAGTACGGCTGCTCCCTGGCCTCCATGGTCAACAAGGACGAGACGATCGAAGTGCCCAGCGTGGGCGGGCGTCAGCCGCGGGTGCTCGGGCGGCAGATCCTCTGTGAGATCCTGGAGCCGCGGGTGGAGGAGATCTTCCAGCTCGTGCATCGCGAAATCCAGAAGTGCGGCTACGAGGATCTGCTGGCGAGCGGAGTGGTGATCACCGGCGGCTCCACGCTGCTGGCGGGCATGCCGGAGCTGGCCGAGGAGGTCATCGGGCTGCCGGTGCGCCGGGGCATGCCGCGCGGTATCGGCGGGCTGGTGGACGTGGTGAAGAGCCCCATGTACGCCACGGGCGTGGGCCTGGTCGTCTACGGAGCCCGGCACCTGGACCGGCGGATGTTCCGCATCCGAGAGGAGAACAACGTCTACAAGAAGGTGAAGGGCCGCATGCGCGAGTGGCTGGAGGAGATCTTCTAGTCCCGCCTCGATCGATCGTCTTCCGCAGTCCCCTCGGGGCCGCCTCCCTCCCGGCGGCCCCTTTCGTTTGTCTTTTGAGTCCAGTGGTGATGGAAAATTATTGTCAAGCCCTTTGTCGATACTGGACAAATCAGATAGAACAGAGATCGTGAACAGGGGGCACCGCGCGAGTGGTGACCGAATGCACGGAGGGTAGCGGCATGAAAATTCGCCGACGCGCAGGATTCCTCATGGCGGCGGGGGTCTGGCTGGGAGCGGTAGGTTGCGGTGAGCCGGATGCGTCACCCGGTACGCTGGGAAGACAGGGCGTGGGGGTGGACGGAGACGGGCCGGACTTCGTCATCACGGCGGTGAGCGCGCCGGCCAATGTGCAGCCGGGCGCGACCTTCACGGCCAGCGTGACGGTGTGCAACCAGGGCACGATGGGCGACAGCACGGACGTGGAGCTGTACCTGTCGCAGGACGCGGTCATCACTCCGGGAGGGCCGCCGCCGGGGGACTATCCGCTGGGCATGGAGCCCACGGGCTGGCTGGAGCCGGGGCAGTGCGCCACGAGGGAGCTGCAGACCAGCACCTGGGAGCCTGACGGCGTGTACTACCTGGGGGCCTACGTCGACCCGTACCAGGGCCGGGTGGAGCTGCAGGAGGACAACAACGCGTACACGGGCGGGAAGCTGGGCGTGGGCAGCGGGCCGGACTTCGTCGTTACCGCGATGAGCGCGCCGGCCAACGTGCAGTCGGGCACGACCTTCATGGCCAGCGTGACGGTGTGCAATCAGGGTACGATGGGCGACAGCACCGACGTGCAGTTGTACCTGTCGGAGGACGCGGTCATCACTCTGGGCGGTCCTCCGCCGGGGGACTATCCGCTCGGGATGCAGCCCACGGGCTGGCTGGAGCCGGGCCAGTGCGCCACGAGAGAGCTGGATGGCAACACCTGGTGGCCCGATGGTGTGTACTACCTGGGGGCCTATGTCGACTCGTACCAGAGCCGGGTGGAGCTGCAGGAGGACAACAACGCGTACACGGGCGGCAAGCTGGGCGTGGGCGACGGACCGGACTTCGTCGTCACGGCGGTGAGCGCGCCGGCCAACGTGCAGTCGGGCGGGAGCTTCACGGCCAGCGTGACGGTGTGCAACCAGGGCACGATGGGCGATAGCTCGGACGTGGAGCTGTACCTGTCGGAGGATGCGGTCATCACTCCGGGAGGGCCGCCGCCGGGGGACTATCCGCTTGGCATGAAGCCCACGGGCTGGCTGGAGCCGGGGCAGTGCGCCACGCAGGAGATCCAGGCCAGCACCTGGGGGCCTGATGGCGTGTACCACCTGGGCGCCTACGTCGACCCGTACGAGAGCCGGGTGGAACTGCAGGAGGACAACAACGCGTACACGGGCGGGAAGCTGGGCGTGGGCAATGGGCCGGACTTCGTCGTCACGGCGATGAGTGCGCCGGCCAACGTGCAGCCGGGCACCTCCTTCACGGCCTCGGTGACGGTGTGCAACCAAGGCACGATGGGCGACGGCACGGATGTGGAGCTGTACCTGTCGCAGGATGCGGCCATCACTCCCGGGCCCTCTTCAGGGGACTATCCGCTGGGCATGCAGCCCGTGGGCTGGCTGGAGCCGGGCCAGTGCGCCACGAGAGAGTTGGAGGGCAACACCTGGTGGCCCGAGGGCGTGTACTACCTGGGAGCCTACGTCGACCCGTACCAGGGCCGGCAGGAGCTGCAGGAGGACAACAACGCGTACACGGGTGGGAAGCTGGGCGTGGGCAACGGCCCGGACTTCGTCGTCACGGCGGTGAGCGCGCCAGCCAACGTGCAGTCGGGCGGGAGCTTCACGGCCAGCGTGACGGTGTGCAACCAGGGCACGATGGGCGACAGCACGGATGTGGAGCTGTACCTGTCTGAGGATGCGGTCATCACTCCGGGAGGGCCGCCGCCGGGAGACCATCCGCTGGGAATGCAGCCCGTGGGCTGGCTGGAGCCGGGGCAGTGCGCCACGCAGGAGATCCAGGCCAGCACATGGGGGCCTGCCGGCGTGTACTACCTGGGGGCCTACGTCGACCCGTACGAGAGCCGGGTGGAGCTGCAGGAGGACAACAACGCGTACACGGGCGGGAAGCTGGGCGTGGGCAACGGGCCGGACTTCGTCGTCACGGCGATGAGTGCGCCGGCCAACGTGCATCCGGGCGGGAGCTTCACGGCCAGCGTGACGGTGTGCAACCAGGGAACGATGGGCGACGGCACGGACGTGGAGCTGTACCTGTCGCAGGACGCGGTCATCACTCCGGGCGGGCCGCAGCCGGGGGACTATCCGCTG
Source organism: Archangium sp. (assembly GCA_003249315.1). GTDB lineage: Bacteria > Myxococcota > Myxococcia > Myxococcales > Myxococcaceae > QKJM01. The sequence goes on along the minus strand of QKJM01000574.1, from coordinate 427 downwards.
GGAATGCAGCCCGTGGGTTGGCTGGAGCCGGGGCAGTGCGCCACGCAGCAGATCCAGGCCAGCGTCTGGGGTCCTGACGGCGTGTACTACCTGGGAGCCTACGTCGATCCGTACGAGAGCCGGGTGGAGCTGCAGGAGGACAACAACGCGTACACGGGCGGGAAGCTGGGCGTGGGCAACGGGCCGGACTTCGTCGTCACCGCCATGAGCGCGCCGGCCAACGTGCAGCCGGGCGGGAGCTTCACGGCCAGCGTGACGGTGTGCAACCAGGGAACGATGGGCGACAGCTCGGATGTGGAGCTGTACCTGTCGGAGGACGCGGTCATCACTCCGGGCGGGCCGCAGCCGGGGGACTATCCGCTGGGAATGCAGCCCGTGGGTTGGCTGGAGCCGGGGCAGTGCGCCACGCAGCAGATCCAGGCCAGCG
>QKJM01000877.1 GCA_003249315.1 Archangium sp. | reverse complement strand
GGGCTTGTAGGTGAGCCGCGTGTCCTCGGGGCGGAAGGCCCGGTTGAGCAGCTCCATCCACCCCCACAGCCCCGCCCCCGGGTCGTCATGGCGGTAGGTGGGCAGCTCCCCGTCGGGCGCGAGCTCCAGGTAGCAGCAGACCTCGAAATAGAACCGGCGCAGGGCTTCGAAGAAGTGGTACGGGTGGGGGCAGACGCCGTTGCGCATGTCGTCGCGCAGGGACTGCAGGCGACGCACCTCCAGCAGGGTGCGGCGGGCGCTGGCGAGCCGATCAGCGCGCTGGTAGCTGTCCAGCAGCAAGGTGCGGAGCTGGCCGTGGGCCTTCTCCAGCAACATGTCCAGCTCGCTCAGCAGCGCGTCGAGGAAGGGGTTGGGGCCCACCAGCAACAGCGGCGGCACCTTTCGGGGAGCAGGTCGCCAGACGCCCTCGAGATTCCGGGAGAAGGGCACCAGCTCCAACGAGGAGATGGCCCGGTCCACGGATGGCTCGCTGGAGAGCTGCAGCCGGCGCAGCACGCGCTGCACGTTGGGCGGCTCGTCCGCGTAGAGCGGCACGCCCTCGGTACCGCGCGTGTCCTCCAGCAGATGCAGGAAGACGGTGACCTCCGCGCGACCGGTGGCCTCCAGGGAGAAGGACTGCAGGGCGGCATTGCCCGGCACGTCCACCAGGAAGCCGCCCGGCAGCACGGCGGTCAACGAGGAGATGGAGAGGCTGCCCTCGGCCAGCAGTGCCTCGCTCCAGGCGAGCGAGGCAATGCCGACCTGAGGCAGCCCGGACAGCCCGGCATGCAGCCGCGCCTCCGCCGAGAGGGCTTCGTCCTGGGCGCGGAAGTGCTCGGGAAGGAGCGTCTGGCCAACCTGCCAGCGGACCCGCGCGAGCTTGGAGTGCTGCATGACGTTGTGTCCTGACGTGGGTACTAGGCCGCCGCGGTGATGCCCCAGATCTTGGAGACGTTCTTGTTGACGCCGGTGGCCATGTTCACCGTCTGCTCCTCGGTCTGCGGCTTGATGCCCACCTGGAGGGTGAAGTTCTTCGGCGACTGCACCTCGACGGACGCATCATCCGCCACGGACAGGTTCAGGTCATCCCCGCTCTTCTCCAGGATGCCCTTGAGCTCCGGCTCGCTCCAGTTGGACTTGAAGTACTTCTTCTCCACCGGATCGTACTCATAGATGACGTAGCTGAACACCACCTCCATGTTGGTCCAGTCGGTGAGCAGCTTGGCCGCCAGGTCCGTCTTGTTCTTCACGGAGATCTGCATGGACATGTACATGGCGTCCGTGGTGCCCGTCTCCCACAGGTAGTGGCTGAGCACGCCTACCACGCCGCTGAGATCCTGGCCCGGCTGCTCCGGATCCTTGACGCTCGTCTGGTCGGCGGTGAGCTCCACGTCACCCAGCGTCAGCTTGGTGATGAAGCCCACCGGCGTCTGCTTGTCCTTCTTGAAGTTGTAGCCCTGGTAGATGTCCATGGCCTTGGCGAACTGAGGCATTGCGCCCTCCTTGCTCTTGATTTTGGGTGGGAACTACGACGGAAGCCCGGTCATCCCAGGCGGGACTCCAACATCAACTCCACGTTGAGGCCTTCGAACTGGATGTGCGGCAGGACCGCCACCTTGCAGTCGTACCAGCCGATCTCACCCGCGCGAGAATCCACCTGGACGCTGACGGCCTTGAAGGGGAAGCGCCGCAGCGTCACGTCGTCCGGATTGGTCACCGTGGTGACGTACCCCGACATCCAGGACTCGAGCTGACGCTGGACGTAGCCGGCATCGGCGGTGCTGCCGATGTTGTCGCGCATGATGCTCTTGATGTAGTGCGCGAGCCGGGTGATGGAGAACGTGTAGGCCAGGTTGGTGACGAGCTGCGAGTTCTCCGAGTCCTTGGGGTCCTTGAACTTCTTGGCCTTCTTGATGGACTGGGTGCTGAAGAACGTCGCCTCACCGGAGCCCTTGCGGTACACCAGCGGGATGAAGCCGTTGCGAGCGAACTCGTACTCGCGGTAGTCCGGGATGGCGATCTCCACCGGCGCCTGGATCATCTTCTGCCCACGCAGGGTGAAGGAGTCCACCGGCAGGCCGGAGACGAGTCCGCCGCCCTTGGGGCCGCGGATGGACTGGCACCAGCCGGACAGCTCGAAGGCATTCACCAGGTTGCGGCCCAGCAGGAAGGCGGTGTTGCCCCACAGGTACTTCTTCGAGTCCCCCTGGGCATCCTCCTTGAAGTTGAGCTCGTCGCAGGGGTTGAAGTCCGGATCCCACGGCAGGCGCACCACGTAGCGAGGCAGCGTCAGACCGATGTAGGCGGCCTCCTCCTTCTCTCGCAGCTCGTGCCACTTGCTGTAGCGCGGGTGGCTGAGCACGCCGTCCAGATCCTTGAGCGACTCGAGCTGCTCGACACTCTCGCAGTCGAAGAACTTGGGGCTGGCGGAGGCGATGAAGGGGCAGTGGGAGGCATTGGCCACCTTGCCCATGCGCTCCAGCCAGGTGAGATCCGCGCGAGAGGCGCTGAAGTCGTACAGACCCAGCATCACCCCATAGGGCTTGCCGCCGAACTGGTCGTACTCCTTGATGTAGACCTTGTCGAACAGGGCGCTGGAGAAGATGGAGCTCGAGTTCTTCTCGAAGTCCTCGGCCAGCTCCTCCTTGGCCACGTCCAGGACGTCGATGGTGATGTCGGCCTGGAAGTTGGTGTGGTTGACCAGATCCTCGAGACCGCGCCAGACCGACTCCATCTGCTGGAACTTCTCGTCGTGGAGGACCTCGTTGAGCTGCACCTCGATGAGCTCATCGATGCGCGCGACGGCCTTGAGAACCTCGCCCTTGTCGAAGCGGATCTGCCCCGCTTCGTCCTTGATGGGCTCCACGTTGTAGAGCAGCGCCGCCAGCGAGGACATGAAGCGATCGTCCCCCGCGACCTGCACCTCGTTGTCGACAGCGGGGACCAGGCCCGTGCCGATCATCGGCTGGGCGGCGGTGGGCATATCCAGCCCCCGGACCTTGAACAACTCACTCAGATACTCTTTTTCGGCCATGAGCTACGGGCTCCGTGGAGTAGGCGTGGTCAATCAGGCTTCGGCGGTGGCCTCGGCGGGGACATTCTCGGAGGCAAGAGCTGGCTGCCCGGCCTCCCCGGCCGCCGGAGCGGCCTTCGGCAACTGCATGCTCGCGTAGCTCTTGAGCTGATCGCTCTTCAGCACCTTGCTCAGCTCCTCCGGGTTGGAGAACAGCTCGTAGATGGTGCGCCGCAGCTCCTTGCGGTTGTCGATGTCCGACTGCATCTCCAGCAGGAGCTTGCGCAGCAGCAGCAGCGCCTTGAGCTTGGGCACGTGGTGGACGATCTCGTCCGGGTGGAAGGACTTCATCCGATCGATGGGCAGCTCGACCGCCAGCCGACCCTCTCCATCCGCGCTGATCTTGTCGTCCACCTCGAACGAGAGGGACATCTGCATGTCCTTCATCAGCTCGTTGAGGTTGGAGCCGGTGACCGAGCGCATCCGGCGCTCGTCCAGGTCCACCTGGCGATCCGTGGAGGTACCAAGCGACATATCGCCAAGCACCACGACGCGGAATGGCAGCTTCACATCTTCGGGCTGGCCGTTGATGTTGGTGCGGTAGACGAGCGTGATGCGAGACTTGGGCAGCTTGTCCTGGATGGGCACGGCTTCTCCTTCGCTGGGCGGTTCACGTCCCTCGAGCAACCCTCAACCCATCCCCACCACCGCAGGACATGGCCCGCTGCGTTCTGGTTGTTGGACTCTAGAGACAATGGAATATGGGGGTCAAGGGTGCGTCTGCTGATCGGCGTCTTTCAAGTTCTTGAGACTCGATGTGTCCCCCGAGAAAAGGAGGACCTGTTGGGTGTGGACTGGAACACCCTGTAGCGGATCGTAGCCAAGGTGGCTCTCACGCTCCAGGCGCAGGAAGCCCTCCCGATCACGCAGAACGAGGAGAACGGTGAGCATCAGCACCGACTCGGAGAGCAGCGGCGCCAGCTCGGTCTCGAAGCGACGGAGGGCCTCCACCGCCCAGGTCACGCCGTTGCTGGCGAAGGGCTCGTCACAGCAGATCCTCACCTCCATGCCGCCGGTGGGGATGGAGGCGAAGCCTCCCATGGAGTCCCCCTCCCCGAGCGCGCTGGCGCCCAGCCGCATCTCGCGCGCGGGCACCTGCTGGTGACGCACCTCGCGGCGCACGGAGATCTCCGTCTCGGGGAAGATCCTGCGGAAGAGCCAGTGCAGGGTACTCGGGCAGGTGGGACGCAGCAGGCGCAGCCGGTCCTTCGCCGCTTCCGGCCAGCCGGGCAGCAGCGTCCCGTCCCGCTCCGGGTACAGCCCGGCGAAGCACTCTTGCAGCAGCCGGTGATCGAAGTAGCCGATGAAGCGCTCGAGCCGATCGTGATCCAGCTCGTCCATCGTCCGCATCAGGAAGGAAGGCAGCGGCGACTGGGCGCTGAGCAGGCCCACGTTCACCGTGATGATGATGCGCTTTCGCGGCTGGTGGATGAACTGGATGTCATGCACCAGGTGCGACTGATGCACGGTGGTGCGGTGGCTGCGGTACTCCAGCTCCGCATCGCCGTAGCCGCTGGCGCCCAGCAGTTCCAACAGCGCCGGAATATCGAAGCTGCGGATGCGCTGGCGGATGCGCTGCTCGACAGGGGCCTGCACAGCCCTACTCATCCCCGTCCGACTCCACGCCCTGCGCGAGGAAGGTGTCCAGATCTACCCGGTAGAGCTGGTCGAGCGCGCGGAAGGAGAGCGACTCGGTGTTGTGCAGCAGCGGCTCCACCTCCTCCGCGCACCTGCTCAGTCCGGAGAAGAAGCGGGAGAAGAGATGGGGCAGGTAGACGCGTGGATCGAAGCGCTCCAGCAGTCCCAGCACGTCCACCGCCACCACGCTGGCCCTCACGAAGTCCTGGCGTTCGACGAGCGTGTCGAAGGCCTCCAGCCTGCGCAGCAGCTCGGCCATCGCGGGAGAGAGCGGCAGGGAGGGCCCGGAGGGCGCGGGCTCGGAGCGCGCGGGATCCTGCGAGGGCCGCGGCTCCTGCTCCGGAGCCGCCTCCTCGGGCGCGGCGGGCTCCGGCTCGGACGAGGTCTCCGCGGGCAGCGACTG
>QKJM01000878.1 GCA_003249315.1 Archangium sp. | reverse complement strand
GTATCCCCAGCCCCAGCCGCCGCGGCGGGTGACGCTGCGCTACGGCCGGGTGGAGAAGGTGCTGGGCGTGGCCCTCGCCGAGGCCGAGTGCCGGCGGATTCTGGGCACCCTCGGCTTCCAGGCGGTGGAGGAGGGGAGCGGACAGACGACCTTCGAGGTGCCTCGGGCCCGCGTGGACGTGGAGCGGGAGGAGGACCTCATGGAGGAGCTGGCCCGTGTCCACGGCTACGACAACATCCCCGCGCGACTGCCGCGAGGCATCGCCGAGCTGGGACCCGAGCCCGTGGCCGCCGAGGCCGAGCGCCGTGCTCGCCAGGCGCTCTCCGGGGCGGGACTGAGTGAGGTGGTGAACTACTCCTTCGTCTCGCCACGCAGCCTGGAGGTGCTGGGGGAAACGGAGGCGCCGATGGCGCTCCTCAACCCGCTGAGCGTGGAGCAGTCGGTGATGCGCACCAGCCTGCTGCCGGGTCTGCTGGAGAACCTCTCCCGCAGCGTTCGGCACCAGGTGGAGTCGGTGGCCCTGTACGAGATGGGACGGGCCTACTTCAGGGATCCGGAGGGAGGCCAGGGCCAGCGCCCGGCGGCCCGTGAGGTGTCTCGGCTCGCCGGCCTGGTGTGGGGCTTGCGGGGCGGTCGCACGTGGACCCAGAAGGATGCGCGGCTGGACTTCTACGACGCCAAGGGGGCCCTGGAGGATCTGCTGCACTCACTCCACGTGGAGGGCGTCCGCTTCGTCGCCGCCGAGGCCCCCGCGTACCACCCCCGCGCCTGTGCCCGGGTGGAGCTGGCCGATGGCACCGTGCTCGGCTACCTGGGCGAGCTGCACCCCCGGGTGAGCAAGGGCCTGGAGCTGCCTCGGGACGTCTTCGTCTTCGAACTGGACACCACGCCCCTGTACGCGGCCTCCCGTCTGGTCCCCGAGTACCAGGGCCTGCCTCGCTATCCCGCGGTGCTGAGGGATCTGGCCGTGGTGGTGCCCCTGGAGCTCCAGAATGACGAGGTCCGTCGGGTGATCCTCGAGGTGGGCGCTCCCCTGGTGGAGGACGCCCTCATCTTCGACGTCTACACCGGCAAGCCCATCCCCGAGGGGCGGAAGAACCTGGCCTACGCCATCCGCTACCGCTCGACCGACCGCACCCTCACCGACGCGGAGGTGAACACCGCCCACCAGCGGATCATCTCCGAGGTCAACCAGCGGTTGGGTGGCGCGCTGCGTGCGTGAAGCACCCCTCTGCCGGAAATCCTGAGTGAAACCGGGGGGTTGACACCTGTCTGGGAAGGCTGTCACAGTCCCCCGGGTTCACCGCAAAGAGGGATGTGAAGGGACGCGCATGACCAAGGCGGACATCATCGAGGGCGTCTACGAGAAGGTCGGCTTCTCCAAGAAGGAGTCGGCGGAGATCGTCGAGCTCGTGTTCGACACCTTCAAGGAGACGCTGGAGCGCGGCGACAAGATCAAGATCTCGGGTTTCGGGAATTTCCAGGTGCGGCAGAAGAAGGCGCGCGTGGGGAGGAACCCGCAGACGGGGAAGGAGATCGAGATCTCGGCGCGTCGGGTGCTGACCTTCCGGCCGAGCCAGGTGTTGAAGTCGGCGTTGAACGGGGAGTTGCCGCCGGAGAACCACGCGGAGCTGGACGCGCAGGACGAGGCGGCGGCGGACGCGGCGGAGGCGGCGGGCCTGGACTTCGACGAGATGGACGAGATGGAGCACGTCCGGGAGGCGGTGGGAATGAAGGGGCGGGGGGATTGAGTTTTTGAAGGGCTGCCCGATCTGATGCTTGACCTGTAGGTCGGGCGAAGGCATAAGGCAGCCCACCTCGCCGACGCCGGTGAGACACCCGGTCGTAACGGGGCGTAGCGCAGCCTGGTAGCGCACTTGCTTGGGGTGCAAGTGGTCGCTGGTTCAAATCCAGTCGCCCCGACCAGTAAGGAGGCCCTGGAGCTTCACCGGAAACGGTTGGCTCCAGGGCCTTCGTATTTTGGGCTCGTGGACTCCAGCCTGATCGTTGTGGTCCTACTCTGGGCCCTGTCCACGTAACCCCGGGGCAAGTCCAGAGGTTGGCTCCAGGAGGAGCTGGATCTCGTAGCGCTCCCACAGCCCGAGCCTCCACTGCTCGAGTGCCTGGTGATACTTCCGCTGGCGCAACGCGCGCTCGACTCGCGTATGCGCGTCCTCGAGAGTCCCGCGTCCGGCCTCCTGCCTGGAGATCACATAGAGGACATGCAAGCCGTTCGGGCTCCTGAGGATGGGAGAGATTCCCCCCGGTGCGAGTCGGGCGACCGCCTCGCGGAGCGCTGGGTGGGCCAGGATGCCCTCCCCGAATCCATTGACTCCCAACTCGTAGGTGAGCAGGCCCAGCGCGTCTCCAAACTCCTCTGCGAGCCGTGAGGGCTCCTTGCCCTCGACCTGTTTCACTACTTCGTCGCGGAGACGGCGTCTCTCCCGGTCCGCTTCAGCCTCCGAGGCACTTGCGCCGAGCGGCCTGAAGAGCTGCCGGAGGTGCGCGCCCGCGAGGCGGGGATAGCGCTCCCGGTGCGCGTGGAACTCCGCTCGGATCTCCTCCTCGGTGATGCCGAGCCTGCTGCCCACCTCCTGATCGCGGAGCTTCTGGATCAGGCGGCGCTCCTCCACTTCGCGCGAATACTCCTCGCGTGTCTTGCCGAGCCTGGTCAGGAAGGCAGCCATCTCGCTGGCCGGCGGATCCTTGGCATGGGCCTCGGCGACCTCCGCGGGGGTGAGTCTGAGCTTCAGGCGTTCCAGCTCGAGTCGCAGGACGCGCTCGTTGATGACGTTCTCCAGGTAGCGCCTCCGTGCGTCGGCCAGCTTCGCCGGCTCACGAGGTATCTGCCCGGTCGGCTCGATCTCCGCGCCGAGAATGGGTTCGCCGGCCACGCGGGCCACCACCTCGGCCATGCGCTGATGACGCGAGCTTCGAGCCTGCTCGCGCAAGGCCTGGGCCCGCTCGATGACATCGGAGGCGCTGGCTCCTCCGCCCCTTCCCGGCTCCGGGGGAGCACTGCTGCCCATGTCGCAGGCGGTCGCCGCGGCGATCAACAGGAGGAGCAGGGTGGGGGAGCCGCGCCGGATCATTCGAAGCAACTCTACGGTCCGGCCGGCGGGGAGGCCGTTGCCGACACCTGGGGGGCGGGCTCTGGAAGGAGGAGCTTCACCTCGGCCCGCTCGCGGAGCGCGCGTCGGTAGTGCGCCTCGAGAGTCTGGCCTCGCTGGCGGCGGTACTCTGCCTCGGCGCGGGCACGAACCTCGTCGAGAGGAAGGTCCGCCGGAGGCAGGTGCGCGTCTCGGCGGATGAGCCAGTATCCCTCCCGACCCTCGAGGATTCCGCTCACCTGTCCATCCGAGAGGTCGCTTACCACTTGCAACACGGCGGGCTCGTCCAGCGGGCGCTCGCCCGGAGCGACCTCCCCGAGGTCGCCGCCCTTCGTGCCGCTGAGGTCGTCGGAGCTCGCTTCGGCGACCTGCTCGAACCGGCTTCGCTGCTTCAGCCGCGCCTCTGCCTCCTCGATGCGCCTGCGTGCCTCGGCCGCCAGCCCGGGCTCCTGTCCGGCCGGTGAGGAGACGAGGATGGCATGGAGTCGATACCGCTCCGGTGAGCGGAACCGCTCGCGGTTGGCCCCGACATGAGCCTCCAACTCCTCGTCCGAAACCTGGAGCGCCGCATACACCTGCTGCTCGATGACGCGCGCGGTCAGGCGCTCCTGCTCCCGGGCGCTCCGGTACTCCTCGAGGGTTTGGTCCTGCGCCGCGAGCATCGGCTCGAGGATGTGGGCCGGTGGCTCATCGGCCCGCAGCCGCTCGCGGTCCTCGTCGCCGAGCGTGATTCCCAGCCGCTTCGCTTCTTCGACGAGGAGCCCCAGATCGATCGTTTCCTCCAGCGCGGCGCGGATCGCCTCGTGGGCCTCTTTCGGCGACTTCGCTCCGAGGTCCTGGAGCCGGATGGGAAGCTGCGCCACGGTCACCGGCTGCCCATTCACCACGGCGAGCGTCCTCTCCTGCTGCCGCGGCAGGGCGGGCGCGGAGGACTCCGGGGTAGGGCGTGAGAGCCGCCAGGCCGCGAGCGCACCGACGAGCACGGCCCCCGCTACGAGCAGTGCGCGCGAGGAGCGCATCAGGGGCTCCCAGGCGTGGGCATCGCCGGAGGCGCATCGAGCGAGGGCGGCTTTGGGATGAGCACCTCCACCCCGGCCGCGCGCTCCAACTCCTCGGCCCAGCGCATCGCGTCGGGCGCTCCCTTCTCGTACTGCAGCGCCTTGAGCACCAGCGGCCTCGCCTCCTCGAGGCTCATGCGCCGCTGCGGGGTCTTCTTCTCGACGTACAAAATCAGGAACCCCTCATCCGTGTAGATGGGGTGTGAGGCGCGTCCGGGCTCGATGGAGCGGATGACCTGGAGGACCCTCGGGTCGCGGATCGGCGCCTCGTCGAGGTTGAACTCTCCCACCAGGCCACCCTCCGCGCGGAGGGGCCCCTCGCTCTCGGATCGAGCCAGCGCCGCGAAGTCGGCCTCTGGCTCGCTGGCCCGGCTGTGGAGGGCCCTGGCCCGATCCAGCGCCGCCTGCATGTGCTCCTTCCCCTTCGATGGGTCCGCCGCCACCAGGATGCGCCGCACCCGGTAGGCCTCGGGGTGCCAGTAGGCTTCGGGGGTGCCTTCATAGGCCCGGGCGATCTCGTCCGACGAGACCTGGACCTTGTCGTAGATTTCGAGCTCCAGCAGTCGCTTGATGACCATCGTCTCGCGGTACTGGCGGATGGCATCGGCCGCGTCGAGCCCGACCTTGCTCACGACGGGCTGGGCCTGCTGCTCGCGCTTCTCCAAGAACTCGACGGACTCACGGTCCTCGGGGCTCATCTCCACGCCCCGCCGCTTCGCCTCCCGGTAGAGCACCTCGTGCTGCACCCGGCCCTTGGCCGTCATCCACGCCAGCTCCTGAGCGAGCTGCTCCTGTCTCGGCGAGCCACCCTCGACGCCCTCCAGGACCGGTCGCAGCACCTCCTTGCCGAGCTCCTTCTGGCCGATCCGCGCCACGACCGACGGCAGCCGCTCGTAGGGAGTCGGCGGGCGCGGCTTGGGCGGCGTGGTGGTGGTGGCGGCGGCCA
>QKJM01000385.1 GCA_003249315.1 Archangium sp. | reverse complement strand
GGGCCATTAACGAGGCGTACCAGCTCCGCCTGCACGAGCTGGTCTTCCTGCAGCCGGGCAGCATCCCCAAGACGTCCAGCGGGAAGATTCAGCGGCAGGCCTCGCGGCGCGCGTACCTGGAGCGGAGCCTGCAGGTGTTGGAGGCGGCTGCGTGAGGGTGGCCATCGTCGGTGGCGGCATCGCGGGCCTGGGAGCCGCCTTCGGCCTCGCGGACACGCACGAGGTGACGCTCTTCGAGGAGGGGCCGGAGCCGGGCGGCCACGCGCACACGGTGGAGGTGGTGCGCGAGGGCCGCACGGTGCCGGTGGACATCGGCTTCCTCATCTACCACGAGTGGGTGTACCCCAACCTCTCGGCGCTGTTCCGCCGGCTGGGGGTGGAGACGCAGCCGGTGCGTGGTGGGTTGCAGCTCTCCATCAACTTCCAGGGAGGAGGCTGGCGGACGGGGCAGGACTCGGCCTTCTGGGAGTCCGTGCGGCACGAGGTGGACCGCTTCCAGCTCGCGCTGCCGGACATCGTCGCCAACCCGCGCGAGTACATGCCGCTGACGCTGGAGCAGTACCTGGAGCGGGAGGGGTACTCGGAGGACTTCAAGTACAAGGTGATGGCGCCGCTGCTCTCGGTGCTCTTCGTCACGCGCATCGGACTGCTGGAGATGTCGGTGTTCATGGTGGCATGCACCTTCGGGCCGGTGAGTGGCTATTCGCTGGTGGGGCCCACGCCGTGGCGGACGGTGAAGCAGGGCTCGCGCGAGTACGTACGGCGGCTGGTGGCGCACCTGGGTGAGCGCGTGCGAGCCGGCCAGGGGGTGCGCTCCATACGGCGGGAGCGGGACGGGGTGCTGCTCACCTGCGCGGATGGGACGATGCACCGGTTCGACCAGGTGGTGCTGGCGACGGAGGCGGGGGGGGCGTTGCGGCTGCTGGAGGACCCGTCCTCGGACGAGTCTCTGCTGCTGGGCGAGGTGGCGTACGAACCGGCCACCATCGTGCTGCACACGGACGCGCGGGTGATGCCGGAGGAGCGGCGGCTGTGGGCGGCGTACACCTACGTGACGCCGGAGGCGCGAGGACCCTTCACTCGGGCGTACTACAACTACTACCTGCCCGCGCTGCAGGAGTGGGTGGGGGAGGACCTGTTCGCCACCTGCAACCCGCCGGAGGGGCTGATAGAGCCGTCGCTCATCCTACGGACGATGCACTGGCGGCACCTGGTGTGTGACGGGGTGCAGCCGGTGCGGTCCGCGGAGCTGTATCGGCTCCAGGGCCGGCGGCGCACGTACTTCTGCGGGGAGTACGCGGGGTTGATTTCGGGCCACGAGATGGCCTTCGTGTCGGGGCTGGCGGTGGCGAAGGCGCTCGGGGGGAGGTACCCCTTCGAGGACAGCGCGGTGGCGCGCCGGAGCTTCTACGACCTGGCGGTGCATCACATGCGGGTGGTGCCGCCTGAGGAGGCGCCGGTGGAGGAGTCACCGGCGTGGTGGCCGCCGCCGATGGCGCGGGTGCAGGCGGAGGTGTTGCGGGCGGCGGTGCAGGATGAGGTCCGGCGGCGCCTGCGGGAGAAGCTGACGTTGCCGCAGGCGCTGCGTCCGCTCGAGAACCTGGTGGCGGAGACGGTGGCGTCGCGCATCTCCCCATATGGAGAGCTGCGCAAGGGGAGGAAGCCCCTGGACTGACGCCTCAGCCCTCGCCGCGCAGGCGGGCGGCCATCTCGAGCAGCTCGGACGGCTCCGCGGGGCTACCGAAGAGGGGCGGCAACTCCGCCATGGAGTCGCTGGGAATCAGGTGGACGTGGGCGTGGGGCACCTCGTAGCCCAGCACCACCTGCACCACGCGCTGGCACCCGGTGCGCTCCTTGAGGAGCTGGGCCACCGTGCGCACCGCCTGCATCAGCGCCCCATAGGCCTCGGGCTCCATGTCGAAGAGGTAGTCCCCATCCGCCTTGGGGATGACGAGCGTGTGCCCCGGTCTCATCGGACGGATGTCCAGGAAGGCTAGATGTCTGTCATCCTCCCACACCTTGTGGCAGGGAATCTCGCCCCGGACGATCTTCGCGAAGACGTTGTCTGCGGCCATGGTACTGCCTCCGTTGAGGAAGAGGGCGGCAGGATAGCTTCGGCCGCGGCGGACGGGGCAAGGCTTCGGAGGCGATTCCTACGATTTTGTCGCTTCGACGGAAGCATCCGACATTTTTGTAGGACGCCGGACTCCGCGCCGCGCGAGGGCGCGTGAACTTGGGTTCCTTCGGGTTGGGGAGCGAGCACGGGGCCTGCTCGGACGCTCGCTCGCGACGGCTACAAAATTGTCGGACTCCAGAGCGTTTCCGACAATTTTGTAGCTCCATGAGGGTGTCCCGCGAGGGAGGGATGGGCCTCAACCCACTGAAATCAAAGCGGTTTTCGCGTCAGCCGGCGGGCTCCGCGTTTCTGGCATGGCCATTGCGTAGCTCCGGCTCCAGAGACGTAAGGAGAGTAAATGGACGCGAAGGTGGCGCTCGATACGTTGTGGGTGGTGGTAGCGGCGGCCCTGGTGTTCTTCATGAATGCGGGCTTCGCGCTGCTGGAGGCGGGGCTGTGTCGGAGCAAGAACACGGCGAACATCCTCGGGAAGAACGTGCTGGTGTTCTGCCTGGCGCTGCTCGCGTACTGGGCGGTGGGCTACGGGCTGATGTTCGGAGGCATGGAGGGGCTGTTCGTGGACGGCAGCGAGCCGTCCCCGGCGTCGGTGCCGGTGCTGGCCTTCTTCCTCTTCCAGGCGTGCTTCGCGGCGACGGCGTGCTCCATCGTGTCGGGGGCGGTGGCCGAGCGAATCAAGTACGGCGCTTTCCTGGGCGTGGCCTTCGTGCTGGCGATGGCGGTGTACCCGGTGGTGGGGCGTTGGATATGGGGAGGAGGCTTCCTGTCGGAGTGGGGCTTCCATGACTTCGCGGGCTCGTTGGTGGTGCATGCCTTCGGCGGCTTCGCGGCGCTGACGGGAGTGGCGCTGCTGGGGCCTCGGGAGGGGCGTTACGGGAAGGATGGCCGGCCGCGGCCGATTCCGGGGCATTCGATGCCGCTGGCCACGCTGGGGGCGTTCATCCTCTGGCTGGGGTGGTTCGGCTTCAACGCGGGCAGTGAGCTGGCGGTGGACGAGGCGGTGCCGCGCATCGCGCTGGTGACGACGCTGTCGGCGGCGGCGGGCGGGATGTCGGCGACGCTGGCGGCCTGGTGGACGCTGAAGAAGCCGGACCTGACCATGAGCCTCAACGGCGTGCTGGGCGGGCTGGTGGCCATCACCGCGGGGTGCGCGGTGCTGCAGCCGGCGGCCGGCGTGCTGGTGGGTCTGCTGGCGGGCGTGCTGGTGGTGTTCGCCGTGCCGGCCTTCGACCGGGTGAAGCTGGATGATCCTGTCGGGGCGCTCAGCGTCCACCTGGTCAACGGTGTCTTCGGCACGCTGGCGGTGGGCCTGTTCGCGGCGCCCGCGCTGCGGCTGGGGGCGGACGGGGCGCAGCTCCCCTACGGGCTGGCCCACGGCGGCGGGCTGACGCTGCTGGGCGTGCAGGCGGCCGGCGTCGCGGTGGTGGGCGTCTTCACCGTGGTGGTGTCCGGCGCGCTGTGGTTCGTGGTGAAGAAGACGGTGGGCCTGCGGGTGAGCGCCGAGGAGGAGTACCACGGCCTGGACATCACCGAGATGGGCCTGGAGGCCTACGCCGCCGAGCCTCGGAGCACCTGGAGGGCGGAGCCCGAGCAGCAGCCGGTGGGCTCTCTCTCGCACCCCTCGCCGGTGACGGCGGAGGAGTAGCGCTGCCTGACGGCTCGCCCAGGAGTCGCCCGGGCGAGCCGGGGAATGGGGGTGGAATGGCGGACGGTGCGTGGCCCGTTGTGGGGCCACCCGCCCATGATTCTGCCCACGCTCTTCGTCCTCGCTTCCTCCCCGGTCGCTCCCTCCGCTCGTCTCCCGCCACCTGCGCGGAACACCTTGCGGAGGACGGAGGAACGGGGCGCGATGCCCGAGGTGGGAGTCCCCTTCGGCTGTGGCCGCGTCTTCCCGGTGAGCCAGGGGCACGACACGGGAAGCCACCTGCAGCGAGACACCTGGGCGTGGGACTTCCGCATGCCGGTGGGCACGCCCATCGTCGCCGCCGCGGATGGGGAGGTGCGCGCGGCGAGAGGGGACAGCCGGCAGGGAGCGTGCGATCCCCGCATGGCGCGTCATGCCAACTACGTCGTCGTCTCCCACGAGGGCGGCATCGAGACGCAGTACCTCCACTTCAGCGCGGTGGTGGTGAGGACGGGGGAGAAGGTGCGCAAGGGGCAGCTCCTGGGCTACTCGGGCAACACCGGCTGGTCCTGCGGCCCCCACCTCCACTTCAAGGTGGCGCAGGCGGTGGGCACCGGGTGGAACAACCCCTCCACGCCGGCCATGATCGAAGGCCATGGTGATCCGATCCGGGACACCCTCGTCATCGCTCCCGCGTGCCGCGACGAGGACATGCCGCTGCGCGCCAGCCAGTCCCTCTCACCCGCCCGCGTCGCTCCCCTGGCGGACGAGCGCGAGCAGGCGGCGGGCGGCATCCCTCCCGGGGCGAAGGCCATCGTCGATCGTGTCACCGAGGCGGCGGCGAAGAGCCTCCAGGAGGGCGGAGAAGCGAGCGCGGCCCATGCGTCGGACGGCTCGGGTGGTACCCGCGAGGCTCGCTGAGGCGAGCAGCGCCCCCGCGCCCGCCAGCAGCAGGAAGAGGGCTCCGGCGTTGAGGAAGTAGTTCACGCCCAGCAGCGGGCCTTCCACGTAGGCCCGCACCACGCGGTAGCCCATGTGTCCCAGCAGCGCCAGCAGGGGCAGGTTGATGAGGGGCAGCACCAGCCAGCGCGCGGTGCGCCACCAGCCGGCCACCGCCTCGGCCACCGCGGTGGACACCGTGTAGCGCCAGGCGCTCGCGCGCGCGGACTTCAGCTCCGCCCGCAGCGTCTCCACGTCGGGAAGCCCCAGCGTCTCCGGAGCCAGTCCGCGAGTGTGCGCCAGGCCGCGGGCCTCCGTCAGCGAGGCGCGCGCCGCTCCTTCCACCGTCACGTCGTCCTCGAAGGGCTCCTCCACCACCGCTGATTCCGCGGCCCTCGCCCGCGTCTTGTCCCGCACCGCGTCCA
>QKJM01000124.1 GCA_003249315.1 Archangium sp. | reverse complement strand
AGAAGTCGGCCCACAGGTGAACAGGCGGTGACGCGGAGGGGGGGTGGCTGGCGATGGGCCCCTGCTTCTTCTAGAATCACTGCTCGTGGATGTGACCTCGAGCGAGCGTGAGGGGAAGAACGCGTTATTGCGCGCGCTCCCTTCCATCGAGCAGTTGCTGCGTCGTCCCTCCTTGGAGTCGCGACTCTCGGGGGTGCCGCGCGCGCGAGCGGTGGCGGCGCTGCGGCTGGCGGTGCAGCGGGTGCGCGGGCGGCTGTTGCGCGGCGAGGCGCGGCCCTTCGAGGATGCGGACGTGGACGAGGCGCTGCGCACCCTGGCCACGCCCAACCTCCGGCCCGTCCTCAATGCCACCGGGGTGGTGCTGCACACCAACCTGGGTCGCGCCCCCCTGGCTCCCGAGGCCCTGGCGCGCGTGGCCGAGGTGGCTCGTGGCTACTCCAACCTCGAGTACGATCTGGAGGAGGGCGAGCGCGGCAGCCGCTATGCCCCGGTGATCGAACTGCTCACCCGACTCACCGGCGCGGAGGACGCGTTGGTGGTGAACAACTGCGCGGGAGCGGCGCTGCTGGTGCTGGCGGCGCTGGGGGCGGGGAGGGAGGCCGTCGTCTCGCGCGGCGAGCTGGTGGAGATCGGCGGCGGCTTCCGGGTGCCGGATGTGATGAGGCAGTCCGGGGCGAGGCTGGTGGAGGTGGGGACCACCAACCGCACCCGGCGCGCGGACTACGAAACGGCCATCACCCCGGAGACGGGGGTGCTGATGAAGGTGCATCGCTCCAACTTCGCGCTGGTGGGCTTCACCGAGGAGGTGGAGGTGAAGGAGCTGGCGGAGCTCGGCCGGGCGAGGGGAGTGCCGGTGATCGTGGACCTCGGCTCGGGGGCGCTGGTGCCGCTCACCGGCGAGGGGCTCACCGGCGAGCCCACCGTGCCGGCCACCGTGGCCGCTGGCGCGGACGTGGTGGCCTTCTCCGGTGACAAGCTCCTGGGCGGCCCCCAGGCCGGCATCATCGTGGGCCGCACCGCGCTGCTCTCGCGGATCAAATCCCACCCGCTCAACCGGGCGCTGCGCATCGACAAGATGACGGTGGCGGCGCTGGAGGCCACCCTGGAGCTGTACCGGGACGGGCGGCCGGAGGCGGTGCCCACGTATCGGTTCCTGACTTCCCCTCCCGAGGCGCTGCGCGCCAGGGCCGAGCGGCTGCATGCGCTCCTGGCGCGCGAGGGAGTCCAGGCCCGGGTGGCTCCGCTCTCGGGGCAGGTAGGCGGGGGAGCGATGCCCCTGGCCCGGTTGCCGTCCTTCGCCTGCGTCCTCACCGTTGGGGAGCCGGCGGCGTTCCTGGAGCGGCTCCGGGGAGCGGAAGTTCCGGTGATTGGGCGGCTCTCGGACGGGGAGGTGCTCCTCGACGTCCGATGTTTGCTGGAAGAGGAGCTCGGGCAGGTCGCGGACGCGGTGAGGGAGGCCATAACCCAGGGAAGGCAGCCATGCTGAACAGCTCCGTTCTGGTTCTGAACCGCAACTTCCAACCGGTACACGTCACCTCGGTGAAGCGCGCTCTCTCGCTGCTCTACCTGGGAGTGGCGAAGGCCATCGACACGCAGTACCGGCTCTATGAATTCGAGGACTGGGCGGCCTTGAGCGCGACCCAGGACTCCATCCACACCGTCAATCGTCACATCCGCGTCCCGCGGGTGGTGGTGCTCTCCGCCTACGAGTACCTGCCTCGTGGGAGGGTGCGCTTCTCCCGCCTCAACATCTACGCGCGCGACCACGACACCTGCCAGTACTGCGCGCGTCGGCTTCCTCGCTCGGAGCTGAACCTGGACCACGTGGTTCCCCGCTCCCAGGGGGGGAAGACGAGCTGGGAGAACGTGGTGTGCTCGTGCGTGCCCTGCAACCTCTCCAAGGGCGGGCGCACGCCGGAGCAGGCGGGCATGAAGCTGCTCAAGAAGCCGGTGCGGCCCCGCTGGACGCCCTTCTTCCGCGGCACCTTCCGCCGCGTCACCTACCGCGAGTGGCTTCCCTTCCTGAACCTGGCCGACGCCTCGTACTGGAACGTCGAGCTGCGCGACGACTAGTGCCTCACGCGCTCCGGTTCGATTTCCTGTAGCATTGCAGAGTTCCTGTAGCGAGGAGCCATGTGGTCGACGTGGCTCTCGACGGGTCCTGCCCTGTGCGGAGAGAATGCAGCCAGGATTCGGGACGATCCGCCTTCCCGGGTTGTCGAGGTCGGTGGCTGTCCCCACAGGAGTCGAACGTGATGCAGAAGAACCGCTGGTGGGTGCTGGGAGTGCTCGCACTGTCCATTACCCTCGTGGGCAGTGGATGTGGAAACCCGGGTGACGGGACGGGTCGGCCGCCGGGCTCGGGAAACATCATCGATGGTGGTGGTGGTGGTGGCACCACGGACGGAGGTGGTGGAGGCACCACGGACGGAGGTGGTGGAGGCACCACGGACGGCGGGACGGGTGGCACGGACGGCGGGACGGGTGGCACGGACGGCGGGACGGGTGGCACGGACGGCGGTTCGGGCACCACGGACGGCGGGAGCAATCCGCTGCCTCCCTCTGGGCCGGGCTCCGCGTGTCTGGCTGCGGACGCGCTCTGCAGCCGCGATCAGGGGCCCGCGTGTTGTACGGGCGTGTGTGGCGTGGACGGTCGGTGCCCCCAGCCCAACAACCTCTGCCGCAGCTCCGGCGAGATCTGCCTCACGGGCGGCGACTGCTGCTCCAACTCCTGCATCAGCGGCAAGTGTAGCGCCGCGCTGTGCAAGGACGTGGGGGGCTCCTGCTCTTCCGCCGAGGAGTGCTGCACGAAGACGTGTACCGGTGGCCAGTGCGCCACGTTGCCGGACAACAGCAGCTCCTGTGACGTGCTCGGGCAGGCCTGCTCGAGCGATGCGGAGTGCTGCTCGAGCAACTGCCAGAACGGTGTCTGCACCCGCTCGTGGGTCTGCAAGGCCAACGGTGACCTCTGCACGCAGAACGCCGAGTGTTGCGGCAACGCCTGCTCGGCCACGAACGGAGGCGTGGGGCGCTGCCTGGTGATTACGGGCGGTGGTGGCGGTGGCTGCACCCAGGATGGAAACCCCTGCTCCAGTGGCACCGGCTGCTGCTCGCGCACCTGCGTGGATCTCGGTTATGGCGCCACCGTGTGCCAGCCGGTGGGTGGCTGCAAGCTGACGGGCAACTACTGCATCGAGGACAACAACTGTTGCGGCGGTGGGGACAACCCCAACGGCTCCGTCACGTGCAATGGCGGGCGCTGTGACAACGGGCAGGCCTGCAACGGTGTGGGCGTCATCTGCTCCGAGGGCTCGTTGCCCGATGGCGGTTCGGTCAAGATCAACGCCGCCAACAACTGCTGCAATGACAACCCGCAGAACAAGATGGCGACGTGCCGGGTGGACTCCGCGGGCGTGCCGCGTTGCTTCGGTGGCTACGTCTCCAACTGCCCCACGGGCTACGTCTCGACCGATCCCAACTGCTGCATCTCCGCCGGGAATACCTGCCAGTTCACCGACCAGTGCTGCACCGGCTCGCTGTGCCTGCCAGCGGACGACGGGTCCGGCCTGCTGAAGTGCCAGACGCCTTCCGTGGGCGGCGGTGGTGGCTCCTCCGACGGTGGCTCCGGAGGCACCTGTGCTCCCGTGGGTACGTCGTGCGACGCTGACCCGGGCGTCTGCTGCCCGGGCACCGAGTGCCTGGCCACCTCCGAGCTGACCAAGGCCTGCCAGAATCCCCCGGAACCGGTGCCGGACGGCGGTACGAGCACGGACGGTGGCACGGGCGGTACCTGCTCGGCCAACGGGGCGGCGTGCTCCAGCGGCTCTCAGTGCTGCTCCGAAATCTGCTCCGGTGGCGTGTGCTCCGCGCCCGCCGTGTGCCAGCCGGAGACCGGTCTGTGTACCAACAACGCGGATTGCTGCTCGGGCCTGAGCTGCCAGATTCCCCTGGGGAGCACCGTGGGGTCCTGCACGGCGGGCTCCGCCTGCTCGTCCAGCGGTCAGGCGTGCTCGCCCAGCGATCCCTGTTGCTCCGGTCTCGCGTGCCGGAACGCGGGGGGCGGCGTGTGCGACGGCACCTCGGCTTGCACCTGCCGGGTCGTCCTCAACTAGTCGTTGGTCAGGGAGTCGACGCGGAGGCCAGGACAGGTTTTGATGGAGTGGACGTGAACCCCCTCCGCACCTCCGCATCGCTTCCTGTCCGTCCCGCCCCGCCCTCCCAGGGCGGGGCCGCGCGACCCGAGCCCGGTTCTCAGGGGCTGGTCGCGCGTGCTCGCCCCCACCGGATCATTGCGGTGGGCGGCGGCAAGGGCGGCATCGGCAAGTCACTCGTCTCCGCCAACCTGGGCGTGGCGCTGGCCTCCAGGGGCCAGCGGGTGCTCCTGGTGGACGCGGACCTGGGTGGCGCCAACCTCCACACCTGCCTCGGCGTGAACCAGCCCACCGCCACCCTCTCGGACTTCCTGCTCCGCTCCAAGAACCGGCTGGAGGAGGTCATCGTCCCCACGGGCGTGCCCAACCTCGCGCTCATCGCTGGGGCCCTGGACGTGCTGGACGCCGCCAACATCAAGTACGCCCAGAAGCAGCGGTTGCTGCGGGGCCTGCAGACCCAGTCGGTGGACTACCTGATCCTCGATCTGGGCGCGGGCTCCAGCTTCAACACGCTCGACTTCTTCGTCATCGCTGATCACGGCCTGCTCGTGATGCTTCCCGAGCCCACCTCGGTGGAGAACGCCTACCGCTTCGTCAAGGCCGCCTTCTTTCGTCGGCTGCAGCAGGTGGAGTCCCAGTACGGGATCGAGGATCTGGTGGAGAGCGCGCTGTCCACCCGCGAGGGCGGTGCTCGCACCCCTCATGAGATCATCCAGTTCGTCCGTCAGGAGAGCCCGGCGCTCGCGGATCGGCTGGAATGGGAGCTGAGCGCCTTCCGGATCAAGCTGGTGGTGAATCAGGCGCGCACCGACGGCGATCTGAACGTGGGTGCCGCGGTGGTGGCCGCCTGGAAGAAGTTCTTCGGGTTGGAGATGGAGAACCTGGGCGCCATCCGCTACGACGATGAGGCGTGGCGCGCGGTGCGCAAGCGCCGCCCCATCGTCCTCGAGCGGCCCGACTCGCCGGCCTCCC
>QKJM01000510.1 GCA_003249315.1 Archangium sp. | reverse complement strand
GGGGCGAGTCGCGGCTCCATCCGTACCAGCCGCGTCTGCTGCACCGAGGGAAAGGCGCACGTCACCATGCCCCACAAGAGGACGAGCGTGCCCACCGCGGGAAACCGGGCCGGCGCCGGAAGGACGTACCCGGCTAGCGACGGAAGCACGAAGAGCGCGGTGAGGGCGCCGAGGATGGTCGCCACGAGCCGGCGCGCGCGGTAGCGGTCGGCGGCCGCCCCTCCGAGGAGGTTGCCCACCACTCCGCCGGCCCCGAAGAGGAAGACGACGAGGGCGACGCCGGAGCCGACAATGCCGACCGCCCGCGCGAGGAAGGGCGCCAGGTACGTGTACAGAGCGAAGATGCCGACTTGCGCCACGATGTTGACGACCAGGGCACCCTGGACGTCGCGGCGCCGCGCCACGGCGAGTCGCTCGGTGAAGGAGGCCGTGCGTGCCGCCGCGGCCTGGCGGGCGAGCGTCCACCCGATGGCACCCGCCGTCAGGACGGCCACCCCCGTGACGCCGAGGAACGTGAGCGGGTGGTGCTGCGGGAGATGAAGGAGGCCCTTGGGGAGATGGTGGGGACGGGTGGCGGTGGAGATGATGCTGTGGAACGAGGGCACGAAGCCCTGGACGCCGAGGAGCGCGGTGCTGGTGGGGTCGCGGGGAGACGCGCTGGGGGCGCCGACGGTATGGCCTCGGGAGCCGATTGCGCCGGGGAAGCCGCGTCAGGTCATCGTGGAGGCGGACGCGGCGGAGTGGAAGGCCCGGGGCGCATTCTCCCTCGAGCTGCGGGGAGGGGAGGGCGAGCCGAGCATGCGCCTCGACGGAGTGAGCTTCCCGTAGTTGCCGCTCCTCACGGAGTGAGGAAGTTCGCTGTCCGAAGGGGGCCGGGCTCGAATCCGCCGAAGCTGTCTGGTTGTCAGACAGGTTTCGACAGCGCTTGCCCGAGCATGTCCACGACACGCCGGCACATTCGCTTCGAGCCCGGTGCTCGAGGCCTATCCGTTTCCGCCGAGCTTCGCCCGGAGGAACTCCACCGTGCGTGTCCAGGCCCGGTCAGCGTTCTGGGGCGAGTACACCTCGGGCCGCTGCTCGTTGAAGAAGGCATGGCCCGCGTCGTAGCGGTGCAGCTCCAGCGGCACGCCGGCGCCCTTCAGATGCTTCTCAAGCGCATCCACCCGCTCCGGCGTACACCAGTCGTCGATGTTCGCGAAGTGCCCCAGCACCGGACAGCGGATCTTCGTGAGGTCCGCCGCGCCATCCGGGGGAATCCCGTAGAAGGGCACGGCGGCGGCCACCCGCTCGTCCAGGGCCGCGGCGGCCGCCAGTGTGAGGGCGCCGCCCATGCAGAATCCCAGCACGGCTACCTTCGTGCCCGGGGCTCGCCGCCGCAGCGCATCCACCGCGCGCGAGATGTCCTCCACCGCCTGCTGGCGATCCATCGAGCTCATCAACTTCTGCGCCTCGGCCGGGTCCTTCGCCACCTGGCCCCGGTAGAGGTCCGCCGCGAAGACGGTGAAGCCCTCGCTCGTCAGTCGTGCCGCCACGCCGCGTATCTGCTCCGTGAGGCCCCACCACTCGTGGAGGAGTACCACCGCTCCACGACCGTCCCCGCTCTCGGGCGTCTTCAGGAAGCCGGGGAGCTCCGCTCCGTCCTCCGTGGTCAGCTTCGCCTGCTCTGTCATGTACTCACTCCTGGAAGGCTCGGGAGAAGGGCGCAGCCTAGCCCAACGCGATTCCAGGGGAATGCGAGTTGATCCACCTCGCCGAGCACCGCGCGGGCTACGGCGTGCCCTGATAGCCCTCGGGTAGCGGGGTGGGCTGCATCGCGCGGGGCATTCCCTGCTCCACGAACTCGTTGACCGCGCGGTGGGCGTGCTGGCGGATGAGGAGCACCACCTGAGGATCCTCGGACGTCTCCTCGACGCGGACGCCGCCTGGGACCTCCTCCACCTCCAGGTGGATGGCGTCGTGGTGCGCGAAGAGGGCGCGGAAGAGTGGATCCCCTCGCCTCATGGGCTGACCCAGCTCCAGCCGCTTCTTCATCTGCCAGACGTGCTCCCGGATGAGCTGTGCCACCTCGGGAGACTCGCTGACCGTCAGCGTCCGGACGCCGCCAGGGATGTCCTCCACCTCTCGGCGGATGGACTCGTGTCGGGCCAGCAGGGTGTGGATGGTCTGCATCTCCTGCCGGTGGCCTCCGCCCATCATGCCCATGCCTCGCCCGGGGCCCATCCCGGGGCCATGTCCCATCCCCGGGCCCATTCCGGGGCCATGCCCCATCCCGGGGCCGGCCTCCAGGGTCTGTTGCTCCTGTCCGTTCGAGGCCGAGCCCGCGGGCACGGATTTCGTACATGCGGAGAGCAGCGCCAGGGACAGGAGGGGGAGCACCAGGGAAGGGCGACACACAGCGCGCGCCGTGAGTGACTTCGTCCGCTGGAAGTCCGTCATGGGTCTCGGCTCCGAGAGAGGGGTCCGGCTCTCAATACGGCGCGTGTTCTCGCTTCTTCTCGGAATTCTCCCTGGGCGTCCGTTGGTGGACGGTGGTTCCGAGAGTCGTAAGACCTGAGTGGGTAGACGATTTAGATATTATGCCCTATAGAGTCCTGTTGTCAGGAGGACCCGCCATGCCATCCCCGCCGAGAGACCGCGACGGCTTCGTCATCCGCCCCCGGGGGCCCGGGCGTCAGCTCTTCGAGGCGTCCACGTACCGCTACGTGTTCGTCCACTCGTTGCTGGAGCATGAGGACTTCGAGCCCACCGTGGTGGCCTGGCGCGAGCCCGTGAAGGGCCGCGGCCCCGGCCAGCTCGTGCTCGTCAAGCGGGTGGTGCTGCCACCCGTCCGGGAGCGTCGCCAGCGGGCCGAGGAGGAGGTGCGGCTCGCCTCGTATCTCGAGCACCCCCATATCTCCCGGGTGCTCGGGCTGGAGTGGTACCAGGGCGACCCGTACGTGGTGACGGAGTATGTGGAGGGCTGCTTCCTGGAGACGGCCATGGATGCCGCCCTCCTCAAGCGCGACACGCTCTCGCCCGCATTCGCCGCCTTCGTCGCCGCCAGGGTGGCCGACGCCCTGCACTTCGCCCATCACCGCCTGGCCGAGGGTGATCTGCCGCTGCGGCTCGTCCACCGCGCCGTCAACCCCATGAGCATCCGGCTGGGGCTCGCGGGTGAGGTGAAGCTGGGGGACTTCGGCCTCGCCTGGTCCAGACTGCCCGGCCGGCTGTCCACTCCTCCGCTGGTGCTGCGCTCGGACGTGGCCTACGCCGCGCCGGAGGTGTTCCGCTTCCAGCCCCTCGACGGGCGGGCCGATTTGTTCTCGTTGGGTCTGGTGCTGCTGGAGGCGCTCACGGGCCAGTATCCGTTGGATCCGCCCGACGTGCGCCTGCCTCTCGGCGAGTCCTCGGAGGTGGACGCGCGCGTGCATGCCGAGCGTCCCTCCTGGGCACAGGTGCGGGAGCTGGCCGGGCGTGTCCTGCGTTTCGGACCGGAGGACGTGGAGCGGATCGCTCGGGACGTGCCCGAGGGGCTGAAGCGGATCGTCCATCGGGTCCTGCGCGCCAATCCGGAGGAGCGCTACCCCACGGGCGCCGCGTTGCGGGACGCTCTGTGCGACTGGTTGCGCGATCAGGGCCAGCCCTTCGGACAGGAGGCGCTGGCGGCCGAACTGGCGCGCCTCATCCGCGAGCCGCCCTCCCCGCACGAGGCGGGGGCCTTCCCCACCGAGCAGGGCGTCCTCCACATCCCCGAGCAGGCCTCGTGGGCCGGGGTGGCGCGCGGGTGGTGGCGTCGGCGCGAGTGATCCCGAGGCGGGGCCGCCTCACTCCGAGAGCTGGGCGTTGGCCACGTCCAGCAGCTTGCGCATCAGGGTCAGCCGCTCGGGGGGCCAGTCGTGCAGGAGGTGGATGATGCGGCTGAGCTCCGGGTGCTCGACCGCCGGTGTCTCTGTGGGGCTCGCCTCTTCCGTGGTTCCCAACGAGAGGAGCGCGTCCGAGGAGAGCTCCAGGGCCAGGCACAGCTTTCGCAGCGTGGGCACGCTGGGCATCATCCCGCCTCGCTCCACCCTGCCATATACGCTCTGCGCGAGGCCCACCCGCCGGGCCACCTCTTCCTGCGTGAGCCCCAACCGCAGCCGGGCCGCTCGGGCCTGCTGTCCCAAGGTGCGTTGCAGCGTCTCGTCCATGTTGCCCGTCTACCTCAAAAAGAGGGCGGGTGGCGCACCCGTTGCTCCCAGCCTTGATTTCCAGGCGGGAGAGCGTGGAGATTGCATCTCCCCCGATTTCCCGAGCATGAGGGCGCACGATCCCGGATCATGGCGGAGACATTGTTCGAAGAACTGAAACGATACGTGGGTTTCGAGCCCGAGGATGAACAGGCCCTCCGGTCCCTGCACGGCCTCGCGCAGCCCCACTTCGCGGCCATCGCGGAAGTCTTCTACGCTCGCATCCTGGAGCATGAGGGGGCGAGCAAGGCCCTGGAGGGGGAGAGTCAGGTCGGTCACCTGAAGGTGACCCTGAGAACCTGGATGGAGCAGTTGCTGCGCGGGCCCTGGAACGAGGACTACTTCCACCTGCGCTGCCGCATCGGCCGGATTCATGTGCGGATCTCGCTACCCCAGCACTACATGTTCGGCGCGATGAACGTCCTGCGGCAGGAGTTCCTCCGCATCATCGACCTGGAGTCCGGGGGCTCGCCCGCCGAGCTGCGCGCCATGCGTCGGGCTCTCGGGAAGATCCTCGATCTCGAGCTGGCGATCATGCTGCACACCTACCGGGAGGATCTCCTCGCGCAGCAGGCGCGCAGCGAGCGGCTATCCACCTTCGGACAGCTCGTGGGCTCCATCGGGCACGAGCTGCGCAACCCCCTGGGGGTGATCGAGACCTCGCTCTACATCCTCAAGGGCCGGCCGCTGGCTTCCGACGAGCGCGCCAGCAAGCACCTGGAGCGCATCGGCGAGCAGATCAACCTGGCCAACCGCATCGTCACGGATCTGCTGGACATGATCCGCGATCGCCCGCTCAAGCGAGAGCCGATGCGGCTGGAGGAGGTATGGAAGGACGCGCTCACCTCGGTGCAGGCGCCTGGGGGCGTCTCCATTCGCGAGGAGGGACTCGCCGCGCTTCCGACCCTGGAGGGAGATCCGGGGCAGATGCGCCAGGTCTTCGTCAACCTGCTGGAGAACGCGGTGCAGGCGGTGGGGGAGGTGGGCACGGTGACGCTGTCGGCCACGCAGGGCTCGAAGGAGGTGGAGCTGGTGCTGGAGGACTCGGGGCCGGGCGTCTGCGAGGCCATCCAGAGCCGCCTCTTCGAGCCGCTGATGACCACCAAGGCCCGCGGCATCGGCCTGGGTCTGCCGCTCGTCAAGCGCATTCTGGAGCGTCATGGTGGCTCCATCATCTACGTGTCTCGCGAGGGGCGGGGGGCCTGCTTCATCATGAAGCTTCCCCTCGGATCCGCGTCGAAGGGGATGGCATGAGGCACTACCTGCTACTCGACGACAACCAGGCCTTCGCCGAGAACCTGGCGGAGATCCTCCGCGACAGTGGCGACGAGGCCACCGTGGTGACGGACGGCAACCGGGCGTTGGAGCTGGCGCGCGCCACGCAATTCGATGCACTGCTGACGGACATGCGCATGCCCGGCATGAGCGGGGCCGCCGCGGTACACCACCTGCGCCGGGTGGATCCGGGCCTGGCCGCGGTGGTCATCACCGCCTACCCCGGAGAGGGCGATCTGGAGACGGCCCGGCGCGAGGGGCTGCTGGCGGTGTTGCCCAAGCCCGTTCCCATCCCCACGCTCGTCTCGCTGCTGTCCGAGGCGCGCCGGGATGGGCTGATCGCGCTCGTCGAGGACGATCAGTCCCTTAGCGACAACCTCTCCGAGGTGCTGCGTGGCCGGGGCTTCTCCTGCGTCACCGCCCACTCGGTGCTGGAGACGGAGCAGCTCTCCTCGGTGCGGCCCTTCGCCGCGCTGGTGGATCTGCGCCTGCCCGGTGGCTCCGATGGCGAGGCGCTGCGCCTGCTCCTGGCGCGCTTCCCGGAGCTGCCGATCTTCGTGATGACGGCCTACCCGGACGCGGTGCCGATGATCCCGGAGCAGGCGGATGTCTTCCCCAAACCCTTCGACACGGCCGCGTTGCTGGAGGCGTTGGATCGCGCCCACGCCGTGCGCCGCCAGCAGGCATCATGACCGCTCCGCAGATCCATCGTCCCCGCGTGCTGGTGGTGGACGACAACGAGGCCTTCCTCGACAACCTCCAGGAACTGCTGGGAGATGCCGGCTACCAGGTGGACATCGCCATGAGCTGCCGCGAGGCCCGCGAGCGCGCCGGGGTCGACTTCGACGTGGCCCTGGTGGATCTGCGTCTGCCGGATGGGGATGGCACGGTGCTCGCCCGCGAGCTGAAGGAGAAGGTCCCCGAGGCCGAGGTGGTGCTCCTCACCGGTTTCGCCACTCTGGAGACGGCCGTGGCCGCGGTGCGCGCGGGGGCCTGTGCCTACCTGATGAAGCCCTGCGCCCCCAACGAGCTGCTCCTCACCCTGGAGCAGGCCATGCGCCAGGTGCGTCTCCACGCGGAGAAGCGCGAGCTGGCCCGCCGCGCCCAGGTGACGGAGAAGCTCGCCGCCGTGGGCACCATGACGGCCGGCCTCTCCCATGAGATCCGCAACCCCCTCAACGCCGCCGCCTTGCAGCTCTCCGTGCTGGAGCGCCGCGTGCTCAAGCTCTCGGATGAGCTCCAGCCCAAGCTGCTGGAGCCCCTTCGACTGGTGCGCGATGAGATCCGCCGGTTGGATCACATCCTCGAGGACTTCCTCCAGTTCGCCCGGCCTCGCGAGTTCCGCCCCGAGCCGGTGGAGCTCAAGCCGCTGTTGCGCCGCGTGGTGGATCTGCTCGGCGGACAGGCCGATTCGCGCCGCGTCCACCTGGAGGTGGTGAGCGATGGAGGGGCCTCCGTGCCTCCCGTGCTGGGAGAGGAGGAGCGGCTGCGTCAGGTGCTCATCAACCTCACCATCAACGCTCTGGAGGCCACGCCCGCGGAGGGCACGGTTCGCGTCTCCAGCGGGTTGAACGGGGACCGGGTGTGGATCACCGTCGATGACTCCGGGCCGGGCGTTCCCCCGGAGAGCCGCGATCGTCTCTTCGAGCCCTTCTTCACTACCAAGGCCCAGGGCTCGGGGCTGGGTTTGTCGATCGTCCACGCCATCGTCACCCAGCACGACGGCACCCTGGAGGTGGGCACCTCGCCCGAGGGGGGTGCCCGGTTCCTCCTGTACCTGCCCGTGGCGCGGTAGCTACTCGGAGGCGGCCTCGGCCTCCGGAGCCTCCTCCTCGGCGCGGGGGATGCCACCGGCCCCGTACTCCTTCAGCCGGTACTGCACCTTCCTCACGCTGATGCCGAGGATCTCCGCTGCCCGCGTCGTCGAGCCCTGCACCATCTCCAGTGTCCGGAGGATCGCTTCGCGCTCGATCTCCGCCAGAGTCGCTCCCGGAATCAGCGACGAGGGGGTCGAGCCCGTCGGACGCGGACCGCGGAGCACCGGCGGGAGATCGTCCGTGGTCAGCTCCGGCCCCATCGCCAGCACCACCGCACGCTCGATCGCGTTCTCCAACTCGCGGATGTTGCCCGGCCAGTCGTACGCCAGCAGGGCCTGCAGCGTCCCCGGCGCGAGCCCGCTCACGTTCTTGCCGTACGCGTCGCTGTACTTCTCCAGGAAGTGGCTCACCAGCGCGGGGACGTCGCTCTTGCGCTCGCGCAGCGGGGGCAGCATCACCGCCACCACGTTCAGCCGGTAGTAGAGATCCTCCCGGAAGCGTCCCGCCTTCACCTCGGCGGCGAGATCCCGATGGGTGGCCGCGACGATGCGCACGTCCACCTTGATCGTCTGCGTGCCGCCCACCCGCTCGAACTCGCGCTGCTGCAGCACGCGCAGCAGCTTCACCTGCACCGAGGGGGAGATCTCCCCGATCTCATCGAGGAAGAGGGTTCCTTCATCGGCCAGCTCGAAGCGGCCCTCCTTGCGGGCCACCGCGCCGGTGAAGGAGCCCTTCTCGTGGCCAAACAGCTCGCTCTCCAGGAGGCTCTCGGAGAGGGCCGCGCAGTGTACCTTCACGAAGGGTTTGTCCTTGCGCGGCGACTCGTGGTGGATGGCCTGGGCGATCAACTCCTTGCCCGTGCCGGACTCACCGAGGATGAGCACGGTGGCCCGGGTGGCCGCCGCGCGCCGCACCATGTCGTAGACGCCCTGGAGCTGCGGCGAATCGCCGATGATGTTGTGGAAGCGGGCGCGCTTGCGCACCTGCTCGCGCAGATTCTCGGCCTCGCGCCGGAGGGCGCGCTTCTCCAGCGCCTTGCCCAGCACCACCAGCACCGCGTTGACGTCCAGCGGTTTGACCAGATAGTGCTCGGCGCCGGCGCGCATGGCCTCCACCGCCGTCTCCACGCTGGCGAAGGCGGTCATCATGATGAACGTGGACTCCACGCCCTGCTCGCGCGCCTTCTGAAGCAGGGTGAGCCCGTCCATCTTCGGCATGCGCACGTCGGTGAGCACCACCGCCGGAGAGAAGTCTGTCAGGCGGGCGAGGGCCTCCTCGCCATCGGATGCCTCGGCCACCTCGTAGCCTTCCTCTTCGAGGATGGTGGCAATGGCTCGGCGGGCGTTGTCCTCGTCATCGACGACCAGGATGCGTTGTGCGGACATGGCGGCGAACCGTAACAGGCAACCCCTTCGCTGGAAGCTGTTTCCGACAGGGCGCGACCCTGTTCATCGGCGCTCGTCCGCCCGGCGCTCCTCCGGACAGCCCCGTCAGTGAGGGCGGAAGAGGAGGACCGGGCGAGAGCTGCTCTGGAGCACCTCCTGGGCCACCGAGCCGACCAGGGCCTTGCTCAGGCCCGAGCGGCCGTGGGTGGCCAGGCAGATGATGTCGCAGGCATGGCGCTCGGCGGCCTGGCAGATGGCCTCGGAGACCTTCCGGCCACTTACCACCTCCACGCGGGTGGAGATGCCTCGGGCGCGGGCCTCGGGAGGGATCAGCCCGCGGAGCTGCTCGGTGACGCGCTGCTGCTCGGGCGTGGGGGGACCCGGGGGAGGAAGCTGGGCGGGGGGCGTAGGCGCGCCCTCCTGGAGCTCGAGCACGTGCAGCAGGTAGACGGTGCCCCCGGCCGGCAGCACCGAGTAGGCGTGCCGGATGGCCGCCACCCCCACCTCGGAGAGATCCGTGGGCGCCAGCACCCGGTGTACCGTGGGGATGGTGAGGGACAGCGCCGCGCTGGATGGGACGCACAGCACGGAGATCGGCGACTCGTGGAGGAGCCGTTGGGACACCGAGCCGTACCACCACTTGCTCGCCCCGGTGCGTTGGTGGGTGCCCACCACGAGGAGATCCGCCTCCTCCTTGCGGGCCAGGGAGACCAGCGAGTCCGCGGGCCGGTCCAGGCCCGGCTCCAGGTGTACCCAGACCGCGCCCTCTCCAGGCATGTCTCCCAGGCGGGCGGTCAGGTCGCGCCGCAGCGCCTCCTCCACCTCGGGGGTGACGTCGGACTCGGGGGTGAGGGGGACTCCGTAGCGGACGTGGGCATCCGCGCCCCAGTAGTGGTGGGCGGCCACCACCTCACACGTGCCGAGGGTCCGCAGCTTGCGCACCCAGGCCACCGCGGCCTGGGAGGGGGGCGAGAAGTCCAGGCCCAGGAGGACGCGCAGACGGCGCTCCCCGTTGGCCCAGGCCTCCAGCGGGTTGGGGGCTCGCACCACCAGCACAGGGCAGCGCGCCATCGTCACCAGCTGCTCCGCCACGTTGCCCACGCGCCAGCGGGGCGCGCGCTGCCCGTGGTGGGAGACGACGATGAGGGAGGCATGGACGAGGGCCGCGTGCTCCACCAGCACCTCGTCCGGTGCTCCCTCCAGCAGGTAGGCCTCCACCTTCAGGTCTTCGGTTCGCAGCGAGGCGGCCTCCTGCTCCAGCCGCAGGCCCGCCTCTCGGCGCAGGGCCTCGTCCGTGTCCGTGCTGCGCACGGCGCTGCCGTACTCGGTGACGTGTACCAGGTGCAGCGGCTCGCCGGTGCGGCGGGCCAGTGCCGCTGCCGCCCGTGCCGCTGCCACCGCACGTTCCGAGAAGTCCGTTCCGAAGACGATCGTCATGGGAGACCCTTTCCTGGGTTGAGTTGCGGCTAGCTCTCGTACTCGGCCGCGAGGCTTCGCCGGTCCATGTCCTCGATCAAGTGCTGGGCGAAGCGCACGATGTCCGCCTCGGTGAGGATGCCGAGCAGCTCACCGTCCGCCCCCACGACGGGCAGGCAGCCGTACTTGTTGTCCAGCATCAGCTTCACCGCCTCCCGGGCGGAGGTGTCCGGCTTCACCGCCGTCACGTCTCGTACCATCACGTCCGAGGCCCACAACGGCTGCTGGGCGGGATCCGTGCCGCGCTGCGCCGCGGCGCGCAGCAGATCCCGGTGGGTGATGAGGCCCACCAGCTTGCCATTGCGCACCACCGGGAGGTGTCGGATGCGGTGCAGGCGGAGTAGTTCATCCGCCAGGGCCAGGTTCTGGGTTTCCGTGAGCGTGACCAGGTTGCTGCGGGTCATCAGCTCTCCGACGGTCTGCATGGTTGGCTCCGATTCTCACTTGGAGTCGTAGGTGTCCTTCTCGGAAGCTATTGCAGGTTCGGGCCCAGGGCGCGGGGTTTCGACATCCGCCATGGCGATTCGGGCGCCGGATACCGTTCGTGAGGCAACCTTTTCGTCCTCTCCGCCCGTGTCGCGGCGGTTGTACCGGCCCTTCGGCTGCTCTCCGGAGGACAGGGGGCCCGGCGGGCGGTTGATGGGCACCGCCCGGGTGCGTTACACCCTCGCCCTGTCGCTAGGGGTGCCCCCGGGGAGGGGCTGAGACGGCCGTGGAGCGGCCAACCCTTGGAACCTGAACCGGTTCGTACCGGCGGAGGGAAGCGGTGGGCGCTCCACGCCCGACCTCTCTCCTCTCCGGCGGGATTTGAGGAGGAGTGACGTGAGCGGAGCCTCGAAGAGCCTCAAGGTGGATGGAAAGGTGCTGGAGGGAATCAGCCGTGGGCCCCTGCCGGCCTCGCGCAAGGTGTACGTGCCCGGCGCGCTGCACCCGGACATCCGGGTCCCCATGCGGGAGATCAGCCAGACGCCCACTCGCCACGGCCATGGCTCCGATGCGCGGCAGACCTCCAATCCCTCCGTGCTCGTCTATGACCCGAGCGGTCCCTATACGGATCCCGACGCCCCCATCGATCTGCGGGCCGGCCTGTCCCCGGTGCGCGCCGAGTGGATCCACCGTCGTGGAGATGTGGAAGAGCTGTCCGGGGTGAGCTCCGAGTACGGTCGCGCCCGGGAGGACGATCCTCGCCTGGCCGGGCTGCGCTTCGCCCACCGCCGCAAGCCCCTGGTGGCGAAGAAGGGGGGCAACGTCACCCAGATGCACTACGCCCGCAAGGGCATCGTCACTCCGGAGATGGAGTTCGTGGCCGTGCGCGAGAACCTCAAGCGCGAGGCCCTGGGCGCCGAGCTGTCCCGGCAGCACCCCGGGCAGGCCTGGGGCGCCGCCATTCCTCGGGAGATCACCCCCGAGTTCGTGCGCGACGAGGTGGCCCGCGGCCGCGCCATCATCCCGGCCAACATCAACCACCCGGAGCTGGAGCCGATGATCATCGGCCGCAACTTCCTGGTGAAGATCAACGCCAACCTGGGCAACTCGGCCGTCACCTCCTCCATCGAGGAGGAGGTGGAGAAGATGGTGTGGTCCATCCGCTGGGGCGCGGACACGGTGATGGACCTGTCCACCGGCCGCAACATCCACGAGACGCGCGAGTGGATCCTCCGCAACGCCCCGGTGCCCATCGGCACCGTCCCCATCTACCAGGCCCTGGAGAAGGTGGGCGGCAAGGCCGAGGAGCTCACCTGGGAGATCTACCGCGACACGCTGATCGAGCAGGCGGAGCAGGGGGTGGACTACTTCACCATCCACGCGGGGGTGCTGCTGCGCTACGTGCCGCTCACCGCGAACCGCGCCACGGGCATCGTCAGCCGCGGAGGCTCCATCCTCGCCAAGTGGTGCCTGGCCCACCACCAGGAGAACTTCCTCTACACGCACTTCGAGGAGATCTGCGAGATCATGAAGGCGTACGACGTGAGCTTCAGCCTGGGAGACGGGCTGCGGCCGGGCTCCATCGCCGACGCCAACGACGCGGCGCAGTTCGGCGAGCTGGAGACGCTGGGGGAGCTGACGAAGATCGCCTGGAAGCACGACGTGCAGGTGATGATCGAGGGTCCGGGCCACGTGCCCATGCACCTCATCCAGGAGAACATGACGAAGCAGCTCGCGGTGTGCGACGAGGCGCCCTTCTACACGCTGGGGCCCCTGACCACGGACATCGCGCCGGGGTACGATCACATCACCAGCGGCATCGGCGCGGCGATGATCGGCTGGTTCGGCACGGCGATGCTCTGCTACGTCACCCCCAAGGAGCACCTGGGGCTGCCCAACCGGGATGACGTGAAGGAGGGGGTGATCACGTACAAGATCGCCGCCCACGCCGCGGATCTGGCCAAGGGCCACCCGGGGGCGCAGGTGCGCGACAACGCGCTCTCCAAGGCCCGCTTCGAGTTCCGCTGGGAGGACCAGTTCAACCTCTCGTTGGATCCGGAGCGCGCTCGCGCCTTCCACGACGAGACGCTGCCCGCCGAGGGGGCCAAGGTGGCCCACTTCTGCTCCATGTGCGGCCCGCATTTCTGCTCGATGAAGATCACCCAGGACGTGCGCGACTACGCGGCCCAGGTGGGGGTCAACGATGAGCAGGCCCTGGAGAAGGGCATGGCGGAGAAGAGCGAGGAGTTCAAGAAGGCCGGCGGGCAGCTCTACCGCTGAGCCGCTCCGGACCCCGGGGGCTGACCTCCGGGGTCACCTTTTGCGGCTGTCATCTTGCCGCGACGTGACATTTTCCTCGGGGACTGGCAGAAACTGGGCGGGTTAAGGGGCGCGGTGTACGCGCCCGTCCAGGAATCGAGGGAATTCGCATGGAGACACAACAGCAGGTCGGCTCTTTCATCACCGGCTCGCCGGTGCCGACGGCGGATGAGAAGACGTGGGGGATGATCGCGCACCTGAGCGGCCTGGCGGCTTCGCTGATTGGCTTCTCCTTCATCGGGCCGTTGATCGTGATGCTCACCAAGGGCAAGGAGTCTCCCTGGGTGGAGCAGCAGGCCAAGGAGGCACTCAACTTCCAGATCGTCGTCTTCGGCGCGATGATCATCTCGATCGGGCTGATGGCGGTGCTGGTCGGCTTCTGCCTGGCGCCG
Organism: Archangium sp.; assembly: GCA_003249315.1. GTDB lineage: Bacteria > Myxococcota > Myxococcia > Myxococcales > Myxococcaceae > QKJM01. Next base: position 5,387 of record QKJM01000510.1, on the reverse strand, counting down.
CTGGTGGGCCTGGCGGCGGTGGTGCTGTCCGTGGTGGCCGGTATCAAGGCGAACAACGGCGAGATGTACCGCTACCCGGCCAACATCCGGCTGATCAAGTAGCTCCACGGAGCGCCACGGGCGAGGCGGGGCTCCCTCCCGGGGGCCTCGGGCTCGCCCTTCTTCGTCGCGGGGCTCAGCCGCCGATGCCCATCATCGGTAGGAGGGTGGAGGCGTTGCCGGGCTCGGTGAAGCGGTGGCCCTCGGGCTTCTCGCCGAGCGCGCGGCGGATGGAGAGCGCCAGCTCCGCGTCAGAGGCCCCACCGCGGATGAGCGCGTGAAGTGGCGCCTGGGACCGCCCGCCGAGGCAGCTCCGCAAGTCCCCGTTGGAGGCCACGCGCACGCGGTTGCAGCCGCCGCAGAAGTTCTGGGTGAGGGGAGAGATGAAGCCCACCTTGCCGCCCGGGGCTCGCCAGTAGCGCGCGGGGCCCGCCATGTCGCCCGGGTCCTCCTCCTCGAGAGTGAGGGAGAGGCCCGAGGCCCGCAGTCGCTCCACCATCTCCGCCGTGGGCACCGGCGTGCCCTGGCCGAAGGGCATCAGCTCGATGAAGCGTGGCACGAGGCCCCGCTCATGTGCCCAGGAGACGAGCGCCGGCGGCTCCTCGTCATTCACCCCGCGCATGACGACGACGTTCAGCTTGAGCGAGGCGTAGCCCGCGACCACGGCGGCCTCGATGCCGCGCAGGGTGGCGTTGAAGTCCCCCTGCCGCGAGATGCTCCGGAAGGTGGCCTCGGAGAGGGTGTCCAGGCTGATGTTGAGCTGGCTGACGCCCGCTTCGCGCAGCGGCACCGCCAGTCGCTCCAGGTGGCTGGCGTTGGTGGTGATAGCCACGTGCTCGATGCCCGGCACCGAGGAGATCCGCCGGGAGATGTCGAGGATGTCCGGGCGGAGGAGGGGTTCGCCCCCGGTGAGCCGTACCCGGCGCAGGCCCATGCGGGCGAAGACGGAGACGATGCGCTCGAACTCCTCGGGCCCGAGCAGATCCTTCTTCCCGCCCCAGCTCGCGGGCGAGCAGTAGGAGCAGCGGAAGTTGCACCGGTCCGTCACGGACAGGCGCAGGTACGTCATCGTCCTCCCCTGGGCATCCTGCAGGGGAGGGGAGAGCGGATCTCGCTCGGGCTCCCTCTTCATTCGCGAGAGGAGCCCTGCCGACCCCCCGACACCACGGAGAGCACGATGGGCTCCGGGGGAGGGGGGCCCGAGTGGTCCGAGGTGCTCTCGGAGGATTCACTGGGGCCGGGGATGGACTGATCGATCTCGTCGAGATCATCCGTGAACCGGGCGAGCGTGGCGTCCGCGTCCTGCTGGGCCTCGGGCTGCACCAGGTTCAGCTTCCGGTTGTGCATGTCCTCCTTGATCTTGATCAACCCCTGCTCGCCGATCGCCAGGAAGGCCTTGACGACCTCGGGATCGAACTGGGTGCCGGAGCAGCGGTCGATCTCCGCGATGGCGTTGGCGAAGGTGGTGCCCTTGCGGTAGGGCCGGTCGCTGGTCATCGCGTCCAGCGTATCGGCCACGGCGAAGATGCGCGCGCCGATGTGGATCTCGTGCCGCTGGAGGTTGCGCGGGTAGCCCTTGCCGTCGAAGCGCTCCTGGTGGCTGAGGACGATCTGCGCCGGCGTGGAGAGGAAGGGGATGTTCTGGATCATCTGGAAGCCGATGTCCGGATGCTTGCGCATCTCCATCCACTCGTCCGGGGTGAGCTTGCCGGGCTTGAGGAGCACCGCGTCCGGCACGCCGATCTTCCCGATGTCGTGGAGGAGGGCGCCGCGGCCGATCTCCTCCAGCTCCTGGCCCTTGATCCCCATGCGCTCGGCGATGGTCGAGGTGTAGCGGACGACGCGCTGGGAGTGATCCGAGGTCTCGTGCTCGCGGGCGTCCAGGGCCGCCACCAGGGCCAGGAGGGTGTTCTGGTACGTGTTGGCGATGTCACGCAGGGCGTTGCGCAGCTCGGTGGTGCGATCGCGCACCTTGCGCTCGAGCTTCTTCTGGTAGCGCTTGCGAGCCAGCTCGATGCGGCGCTTGGCCAGGGCGCGCTCGATGGCGCGGATGAGATCCGTGAGCTTGGGTGGCTTGAGGAGGTAGTCCACCGCGCCGCGGCGGAGGCAGTCCACGGCGGACTCGGTGTCCCCGTAGCCGGTGAGCATGATGACGGAGGTGTCCGGGTAGCGCTCCCGCAGGTTCTCGAGCAGCCACAGGCCATCCTTGCCCGGCATCTTCATGTCGCTGATGACGAGCGGCGTCTCTTCCTGGGCGGCGACATCCAGGGCCATCTCGGCGCCACTGGCCACCACGCAGTTGTAGCCCTCCTCGCGGAGGAGGACGGAGATGACATCACGCACGGAATCGTCGTCGTCGACGATCAGGATCCGGGGAGGTATGGGAGGGATGGCTTCCACGGCGAGCGATTCTAGGGGGATCGGCCCTGAAAAGGCCAACCCTGCGGGGTGTTTTGAGGAGGGGATGCTCCCACGGCGGGTCAGGGGAGGGGGAAGCGATCAAAACGGAACGGAGTCAGGTCCACCGAGGTGTGTTCGCCGAGCACCATCTGCGCGATCAGCTTCGCGGTGATGGGAGTGAGGAGGATGCCGTTGCGGAAGTGGCCGGTGGCCAGGAAGAGGCCGGGGAGAGGGCCGGCGCCGAGGATGGGGAGGCGATCGTCGGTGCAGGGCCGCAGGCCGGCCCACATCTCCTGGACCGGGGCCGAGGCCAGCGCGGGGCAGATCTCCATGGCCAGGGCGAGGATGCGGTGGAGGCCTTCGGCGGTGACCTGTTTCTCGAAACCCGCGAACTCGAGGGTGCTGCCGGCGAGGATCCGACCGTCCGCGCGGGGGATGACGTAGCCCTTGTCGGAGAAGATGACGCGCGAGAGCAGGGGGAGCCGCGTCTGGAGCTGCACCATCTGCCCGCGGGCGGGGCGCACCACCCGAGGATCCAGGGAGGTGCCTTGCACCAGGCCGCTCCAGGAGCCTGCGGCGATGACCACGGCGTCCGCGCGCAGCGTCTCGCCGTCCAGGTCCACGCCCACCGCGCGGCCCTGCTCCTCCACCACGCCGCGCACGTAGCCGGTGCGGAAGGCGGCGCCCACCCGGGCGGCGGCCATGGACAGGGCGCGGGTCAGCAGCCGGTTGTCCACCTGGTGGTCATCCGGGAAGTGGGCGGCGGCCACCACCTGGGGGGAGAGCTGTGGCTCGAGGGTGCGCGCCTGCTTGGGGCCGAGCAGCTCCGCGCGCAGGCCCAGGTCTCGCTGCCAGCCCACAGTGGTCTCCAGGCGTCGGACTCCCGCCTCGTCGTGGGCGACCTGCAGCACGCCGCAAGGCCGGTACGCCACATCCACCCCGGAGAGGGTCCGGAGTTCCGCAGCGAAGTCCGGGTACAGGCCCCGGCTGCGCAGGCATAGATCGAGGAAGGGCCCGGGGCCCTCTGCCTCCTGCTGGGGGGCGAGTATGCCGCCGGCCGCGCTGGAGGCCTCCGCTCCGGGGATGGATCGCTCCAGCACCGTTACCTTCGCCCCGGCCTGAGCCAGACGCAGGGCGATGCCACAGCCCATTACCCCCCCACCGACGATCACCACGTTCACGTCTCGCATCGTCTCTGCTTCTGCTCGCTCCGGGAGGGGTTTGGCAAGCGTACGATGCGACAGGTTGACGGAACCCGTGTTTTTCCGGTAACTAGGTTCTGTGCGTTTCTCGTCCGTGCATCATCATCATGCGCATCATGGCCCGGCCCTGACGGGACCGCTCGCCGTGCGCATGCCCGGGTGAACGCGTAGGACGCCTCACCCGATGCACCCGCCTCAGTGACCGGAGCCCGTCCCCCCAGGACGGGCTTTTTTCGTTTTCGTGACTTCCTCCCAGCCCAGGACAACCGATGCTGAAGATCGCCCTGCCCAATAAAGGTCGCCTCTCCGAAGAGGTCCGAGAGCTGTTCAATGATGCGGGACTGCAGGTCCGGGTCCGCGGCGAGCGGGCGCTGACCGCGTCGCTCGGCGGCGAGTTCGAGGCCATCTTCGTGCGAGCCCAGGACATCCCCGAGTTCGTGGCCGATGGGGCGGCGGACGCGGGCGTCACCGGGTGGGACCTGGTGTGCGAGTCCGGGCGCGAGCTGGAGCACCTGATGGACCTGGAGTTCGGCCGGTGCCGGCTGGTGGTGGCCGCGCGCGAGGAGAGCGGCATTCGGAAGCTGGAGGACATCCAGGACGGGGTGCGCGTGGCCTCGTCCTTTACCCGGCTGACGGAGGAGTTCTTCGCGAAGCGGGGCCAGAAGGTGACGGTGGTGCCGGTGTCCGGGGCCACGGAGATCGCCCCGCACCTGGGGATCGCCGACATCATCGTGGACCTGACGTCCACGGGCTCCACGCTGAAGATGAACGGATTGCTGGAGGTGGGCACCGTGGTGGAGTCGAGCGCTCGGCTGATCGCCCGGAAGGGTCACGAGCCCGAGGCGGCGGCGAAGCTGGACGAGCTGCGGCAGGCGCTGGGCTCGGTGCTGGCCGCGCGAGGCAAGCGCTACGTGATGGCCAACGTGCGGCGTACGAAGCTGGAGGAGGTGCGCGAGGTGCTGCCGGGCCTCAACGGTCCCACCGTGGTGGACGTGCAGGGTGGGGAGTACGTGGCCGTACACGCCGTGATGCCGGAGAAGAGCATCTACCGCACCGTCGCCGCCCTGAAGAACCTGGGCTGTGAGGGCATCCTCGTTACCCGCATCGAGAGGCTGATGCCATGAGCGTCGTGCTCAAGTACCAGGGGCGTTTGAAGGAGCTGGCCCCCGAGGCCCGGCGTCGCCTGTTGGATCGCACCGGCGAGTCGGATGTCCGCGTGGCGCAGCGCACCGCCGAGCTCATCGCCCGGGTGCGCCGGGAGGGAGATCGGGCGCTGCGCGAGATGGCGCGCGAGTTCGACCGCGCGGAGCTGACGTCGCTGGAAGTGCCTCGCTCGGTATGCGAGGAGGCGCTGGCCTCGCTGGAGCCGAAGCTGAAGGAGGCGCTGGCCCGGGCGGCGCGCAACATCGCGCGGGCGCACGCGGCGCAGAAGCCCCAGGCGACGGAGATCGAGACCGAGCCGGGCATCCTCGTGGGTCGGCGGCCGGATCCGCTGGGGCGCGTGGGGGTGTACGCGCCGGGCGGCCGGGCCGTGTACCCGAGCAGCGTGCTCATGGGCGTGGTGCCGGCGAAGGTGGCAGGGGTTGGCGAGGTGATCGTCTGCTCGCCGCCGGGGCCGGACGGGAGGCCCTCCGCGGGGGTGCTGGCGGCGGCGGCGCTGGCGGGCGCGGATCGCGTCTTCGCCCTGGGCGGGGCGGGCGCGGTGGCGGCCATTGCGTACGGCACCGAGAGCGTGCCTCGGGTGGA
>QKJM01000737.1 GCA_003249315.1 Archangium sp. | reverse complement strand
GGTACCGCGACCACACGCATGCCCCGGCAGCCCAGTGTCCGGGCCATGTAGGACATGGCGCTCGCCGCATCGGTTCCCTGCCAACCGTTGTCGACGTACGCTGTCCAGGGGCTTCGTGTTGGTATGAAGAGGTGCCGTCGCCTCTCCGCATCGGTCAGCGGTAGTAAGGTGGAGAGGGCCTGCTCCAGGTTCCCCGAGGCCGGGGATACCCCCACGGAGATGCCACGAGGTGCCAGCAACCCTCCCTGCCACGTCGCGAAGGCGCGGGCTGCATGCTCCGCATCCATCTCCAGAAATCCCAGCTCCGAAGTGACAGGCGCCCAGCGGTCCTCCAGGAGCAGGTTCTTCATGTTCTCTGTCATCCGGTGAACCTCGCTCGTCATGGTACGATCAGGAGGATGACCTCCGCGTCCGGGTCATTGGAGGTGATGCGCGACTGGTGGCTGGGACCTCGTCCCGATGAGGGCGTGTCATACTCCACCTGATAGCGGCGGCCACTATAGTCGAATTGCAGGTCCGGTCGATTGATTCCCACGCGGGGGCGGTCGCCCAGCTTGAGCTGCTGCTGGTTCACCCGGATGTTCGTGGCACCTATGTCCTGAAGGTATTGAATGTCCGCCTGGACCTGAGCATTCTGGGAGGGGCTGGAGCCGATAGGCCGGTTCGCTGGCAATGCCCGAGGTACGTCTGGCCTGGCCGCCACATCTCGAGGCAGGCGTGGGCCAGGGGGGACTGGCGGCGTCGGGTTGTTGCCAGCGAGTGCATGGACCAGCCCGGGCGATGGCGCGGGGGGCGCCGGCATGGGAGCGGGTGCGGCCGGAGCGGGGGCTGGCTCCGGGGCCGGTGTCGCGGACCGTGGTACGGGTTGGCGCGATGCCTGGGTCTGACCGCCGAGTCCCTTGTGCCGGGAGAGTGGACGGAGTTCTGGCCCTGAATCCACCCGTAGCACGCGTGAGAAGATGCCCTGAAGAACCTTGGTGCCCGTCAGAGTCAACAGCAGGACCTTCAGGTCGCGCTCGGACGTCTGGGCCAGATCCGTGCGCACCTCGCGCATCGTTCGGGCAATGCGAGGGGTGGTAGCCGGAGAGAAAAGAGTGGGCACGATGAGCCTGCCCTCTGCTCCGCGGTAGTAGGCAAACCTCGGTTGTCTTGCCTCCGGGCTCCAGGCAGACAGGTCCGCCAGGGCGGAGTCCCGCTTCGGATAGATGGAGGTGTTGAGCGGCTCGGCGCTCGTCACTCCCAGGTCGACATGGGACTCTGGGACGAGGACAGGCAGCGGCAACCCCTCGCAATAGAGGAGATAGCCGCCTGCGGTGAGACCAAAGCCAACGGCAGTGACTCGGAGGTCGACGAAGTCTCGGTGCGCGCGTGGGTCGGCGGTCCGCTGAGAGACCTGAGGCAACTGGACGCCGCTGCGGCGCAGCTCCTCTGCTTGTTGAGGCGAGGGGGCTTCGAGGTCGATCTCAACGGTGTGTGTCCAAGCGCTCGTCGTACTTGGGAAGTCCTGAGCATAGGTAGGACTGTTCTGTCCGTACCAACGAGGAACCCTTGAGACGGGCTGTGCGGCACATCCTGCGAAAATCAGCAGGAGCGCAAGCCTGCTCATTCGATGGAGCAAGTGGGTGGTGAGTCGCACGAAGCCACGGTGCCGGACAGGCGTGGAGACCTGAAGGACGTGAGAGGTAGATGGCAGAGGAAACCGCCATGAGGTAAGATGACTGGGGAGGCGTGTACGACAATGCTCGCGCCTGGGATTGCCTTGGGCATGGACCGACGCCCCGGCGCTGTCGGGAGTCGTCCTGGAGGGCACGGAGTTCAGCTCTGAACAGGTTCGTTCTCCCTCTCAGTCGCGTCCACCTCCCCCTTGACGACTCACCCTTGTTGGAACTTTGCTTCGAGAAACCCTTGACGCAGTAGGAGGCCCATGCGCTGGCTCAACCTCAAAGACCTGAGTCCCGAGGATCAGCAGCTCCTGAAGGCGGCTTGCGACATCTCCGCCACCGCGTACCCCAGAGAGTCTGACTTTCCTGTGGGCGCCGCCCTCTGGGTGAAGGATCCTGGCGGGACGGGCCATACCGTCACCGGCAACAACTTCGAGACTATCGTCTATACCTCTCTCTGCGCCGAGAAGCATGCCCTGGCCCGGGCCTACGCCGACCACTCAGTGGCGGAGGGAAAGGGGAAGGAGGTCATCCGCCCCCAGATCGAGGCGGTCGCCGTATGGGGTGCTACGGCGGAGAAGGCGGCCCTGCCCTGTGGGGACTGCCGTCAGACCCTGGCCACGGCCAATCCGGACATGCGAGTCATCGCCGGGGCCGGCGCCGAGGCGAAGGACGATTCCCGGGTGAGCGTGAGCACCCTTCGGGAGCTCCTGCCCTGGGCCTTCGAGCTGAAATCCACCAAGGTGCCCGAGCCTCTGCCCCTGGTGGAGCCCCAGAAGCTCGAGGACCATATCGTTCACTTGCCTTATCCGACCCCTCGGACGCCCATGAGGGACGCGTCGAAGCGGCTCGAACTGCTGAAGGACATCGGGGGGATGATCCTGGTGGGCTCCCCGGGCCGGGCCCGAGCCATCGCCGAGTGGGCTGAGAAGAACCGTGGTGCCCAGCAAGAATGCTACTGCGACCTGAGCAAGCCTGGCTGGGACGAGCTGTCTCGGGAGTTCGCCCTCTACACTGCCCGGGTGCCGGGGCAGCCGGGGATCGCCATCGCCAGCCACGGGATAGGTCTGTCGGGGGTGGAGATCGTCCTCAGCGAGGTGCCCGCCCTGCTCCATCTGGCCTCGGGTGGGAAGTCGGCGCCCCTCCGGGGAGTCATCCGCTCTGGTACCCGGGGCACCATTGCTCCCGTGCCCCTGGGCTGCGTCGCCCTCTCCACCAGCAGCCTCGACGACCACATGGACCGGGTGGTTCCAGACCCTGGCCTGCTCGAGGCCATCCGGTCCGCGGCCCGCGCCGCAAAGATGGAGCAGGTCTCCGAGGGAGACATTGATGCCCGCGACTTCGAGAACAAGGAAGCCTCCACCCTCCTGATCGAGGGCCCGGGCATCTCCACGACCTTCTTCTGGCGCGGCCAGGGCCGCCCCCTCTGGCGCCACCCCCAACTGCCGGGCCGACGGATGGACCCTACGGATGCCGCTGCCCGCTACCGCCTCCTGGAGTCCTGGCGCGAGGCAGGGGTCCGATGGATAGAGATGGAGGACTACACCGTCCATCGCCTCTGTGCCGAGCTCGGCTACCCCAGCGCCAGCCTGGGGGCGGTGATCGCCAGTCGCCGTCGCCCCGATGGTAGCTATCAGGTTGATTATAACCACGCCTCCCAGGACTTGGAGGTGTCGCCTGCGCAGCTGGCGTTTGATGCGCTGATGGCGACCCTCAAGCGAGGCGGCTGAGAGCCCCCCTCATCTGGAGGCGTTGGCCTTGGGGCCGTGCGAGTAGTTGGACTCGCACAGTCCCGCTTCTCACCGGTGGGCTTGCCCCGGATCGTTGGCGTCGAGATAGACATAGGCTTTGCTACGGCCTGGTGTGAGGTTGAGTGCCCCAATGGCAATGAGCGCCGTCTCGGGCATGCATGAGGCCTCTGTGGAGGCCCCTCCCCGGTCGAACTCGAGGGCACGGTGGCGCAGCCGGCCGCGCTGAACAGGTACGCGGGCAGGGCTGTCTTCTCTCAGGCTGACATGACTTCTGGTATGGGGCAATTTTCTGACCGCCGAGCGCCCATATGCCTGGAAAGGAGGGCGACAACCGGGGAAATATGCACTTCTGAGGACGGCCTTCGTTTTTCGTCAAGCCTCGGTGAACTTCGGGCCGGTCAGCCCCTCACGCTCCATGGCCAGCTTGACGAACTCGGAGACGATGAGATTCACGCGCCACCCCCAGGGGCGGAAGATGTGGGCGCCGCCTATCAACGCGGGGTCCACCTTCAGCCCGCTGATGTCCCGGTACTCCCCCGTCTTGTCCGGGCGGTTGTCCTCGGGCGTCCAGTAGAGCACCTCTTCGCACCGGGCGTCGTCGATGCAGCGGATGACCCGCAGGGCGTTGAGGATGAAGTAGGGCTCTGTCTGGCTTTCTACGCGCGCTGGTAGGAACTGCACCTCGTGAAGGAGGTCCAGGCGCTCGAACAGCGAGACGACCCGGCTGGTCACCAGGGGGATGGTGAAGGCCGTGAGCGTGAAGTCGAGCGCGCGCCCGGGGACGGCCAGGGGGAAGAGCGGCGTACAGTTCAGTTCGAGGTGTTCTCCGTCCTTGAATTGCCAGGGGTCCAACTTCTCTCCCCGTTCATCAACGGGGCTGCCCAGATGCCAGCGATCCGAGGTGCGCCTGTCGTCCCGCAGGACGAAGAATCTCTTGGGAGTAGTCATTTTCCTGTCGTAGCGAGCTTGTTGAGTTTCGAGCCTGGGGTACAGATGTCAGCAGCCAGCCTGTCGAGTTCCGCGACGAGCCTGCTTCGGCAGTCCACATGTGTCTGGCAGTTGCCGAGCGCGGTCTCCAGCCTTTCGTAGACCTTTTGATGATATTGTTCCGGGTGGGGCCCCTTGTGGCTAATCAGGTAGACGATATTCGCAGGGTCATTCAGGCTCATGCCAGCTCTGTCGAAGAGTTCCTTGAACAGTGGCGTCCAGGGGCCGCCGGAAATTGCCGACTTGTCGTTCTTGTTGGTGGCGAGGTGGTGGCCCTGGGCATCCCCCTTGTTGGAGGCATCCCGGCAGGCCCCCGTCGTCCTCGACGCAGCGACTGCCGAGGCGACCGCCGAAACCGCCGTGCTCGCGGACACTCCCATGAGGACCACCGTGCCGTTCGCCACGCTCACCTGGGCGCTGGAGCCTGTGCTGAATGAGAAACCTCCCTTTGAAGCCCCTCCCGCGAAGGCAAGCCGAGGAGGCGAGAGGCGCGCCCACAGGCCTCCTTTCGGTACCTCTGGCAGCCCCTTGGTCAACTTCGCTCCTGCCACCGTCACCAGCACTCGCAGACCTACGCCCCCTATGGCCTTGCCGAAGCGCTCGGCGGCCGCCTCCAACTGCTCCGGGGTCCTGGCCGCCTGTGCCTCCTGGTACAGTTTCATGCATGCGAGCCCCACGTTGTAGAGTTCCGCTGCTGAATATGTGAGCAACAGTCCGAGCGTAACGGCCGTGGCGAACGCTTTGG
>QKJM01000835.1 GCA_003249315.1 Archangium sp. | reverse complement strand
GAGGTGGGCGGGTCGGAGTCCCTCGCGGCCCTGGCGCCAGCCGAGCTCGACGCGGCCATCGCCCGGGCCGTGGAGGCGGGGTTGCGTGCCCTCGACCAGGGCAGGGCGGTGCTGCCCGCCCCGGTGCGGGACCTGGAGGGGCGGCGCATCGAAGCGCTCCTGCGGGAATGGCTAGATGTTGAGCGAAGGCGCGAGCCGTTTCAGGTGGTGGCCACCGAGCACCCGCGAGACGCGGCCGTCGGGGGCCTGCGGTTTCGCGTGCGGGTGGACCGGATGGACGAGTTGGGCGACGGCTGCCGCATCTTGATCGACTATAAGACGGGTCGTCCGCGCCCCGGTCGCTGGTTCGAGGAGCGGCCCAGGGAGCCGCAACTTCCGCTGTACGCCCTGGCATGTCCGGAGGCGAGGGGTATCGGGTACGCGGTGCTGCGACGGGGTGAGTGTGCGCAGAAGGAGGTCCGGGAGGAAGCCGGCGCGCTTCGCGGTCTTCCCCGCGAGGAGGACGGGGTGGCGGACTGGGAGAAACTCGTCGAGATCTGGCGTGAGCGCCTCGGCGAACTGGCCGAGGAGGTGCGGCGAGGCCGGGCTGACGTTTCTCCGCTGGAACCGGAAGTCTGCGCGTTCTGCGAACTACCCTCGCTCTGCCGGGTGAGTGAGGGGGAGCACGGCGGCCTCGGGGAGGACGAGGAGTGAGCGTGCCTTCAGACCGGGAGATCCGGGAGCGCGCGCTGGACCCGGCGCGCTCCTTCCTCGTCCAAGCCCCGGCTGGTTCCGGGAAGACCGAGCTGCTGACCCAACGCTACCTGGTGCTCCTCGGCCGCGTGGAGCGGCCGGAGGAAATCCTGGCCATCACCTTCACCCGCAAAGCGGCGGCCGAAATGCGCGACCGGCTGCTCCGCGCGCTGACGGACGCGGACAGCGACGTGGCGCCGGCGAGCGCGCACGCGGCGCGTACCCGGGAGCTCGCTCGAGCCGCCGTGGCGCGCTCCCAGGCCCTGGGGTGGGAACTGCCGGAACACCCCTCCCGGCTTCGGGTGCAGACGATCGATGGCTTCATGGCTGCCCTGGTGGCGCAGATGCCGTGGCTCTCCCGTCTCGGACCGCCCCCCCGAATCGCGGACCGGCCGGAGGACCTGTACGAGGCGGCGGCCGAGGCGGTGCTCACGGAGCTGCTCGGCCAGGGTACGCCGGCCGAGGCCCTGGCTCGGGTGTTGGCACACCTGGACAATCAGGCCGCCGACCTGCGCGCTTTGCTCGTCCAGTTCCTATCTCGACGGGACCAGTGGCTGCGACACCGGCCCCGCCTCGACCCTGACTCGGTCCGTCCCGAGTTGGAACAGGCGCTGGCCGGAGCCGTCGCCCGGGGGTTGGCGCACGCCTCATCCTGTCTGCGTCCCTTTGGCGCAGAACTCGTGCCGTTGGCGGCTCACGCCGGGGCGTGGGCACCGGCGGGAAGCTCGGTCGCGGCGCTGGCCGGGATCCGCGAGCTGCCGCCCCCGGAAGTCCAGGCCCTCGGCCCGTGGCGAGGTGTCGCCGACCTCCTCCTGACCCAAGCCGGCGCTTGGCGAAGCCCCCGGGGGATCAACAAGAACCTTGGGTTCCCCGCAGAGCCGGAGTCAGTGCACGCCAAGGCCGCCATGGGGGCGCTCCTGGAAGCCCTCAGCCACCAGGAGCCTTTGCGGGAGGCGCTGGCCGCCGTCCGCGGCCTACCCGCTGCGACGTACTCGGCGGCGCAGTGGGACGTGGTCGCGGCGCTCATCCGCGTCGCGGACCGGGCCTTGGGCGCCCTGTGGGAGGTCATGGCGAGGGAGCGTCAGGCCGATTTCTCAGAGGTCTCCCTGCGGGCTTTGGGGGCCTTGGGCGACGCGGATGGCCCCTCCGACCTCCTGCTCTCCCTGGACCGTCGACTCTCCCACATCCTCGTTGACGAGTTCCAGGACACGTCCCACCTGCAGTACCTCCTGTTGGAGAGGTTGACCGAGGGCTGGGCCCCGGGAGACGGACGTACCCTCTTCCTCGTGGGCGACCCCATGCAGTCGATCTACCGCTTTCGGGAGGCTGAGGTAGGGCTCTTCCTACGGGCCGCCGGCGGGCGGCTCGGGCAGGTGCGCCTGGAGCCCCTGGCCCTCACCGCGAACTTCCGGAGCCAGACCGGGGTGGTGGAATGGGTGAACCGGGCTTTTGCCCAGGTGTTCCCCCCTGCTCCCGACCCTTGGTCGGGAGCGGTGCCCTTCTCGGCGTCCGAGGCAGTGCGGCCGCACGCGGGTGGAGTCGCAGTCGTGCTGCGGCCATCGGTCGGCTTCGACGGCCTCGAAGAGGCTCGGGAGGTCGCCGAGATGGCGCGGGAGGCCCGCGAGGAGGGTACCGTGGCGATCCTCGCGCGTTCGCGGACCCACCTCACGGAGGTGCTGCGAGCCCTGGATCGTCTCGGGGTCTCGTACCAGGCCCAAGACCTCGATCCCCTGGGCCAACGGCCGGCGGTGCTGGATCTTGCGTCGCTCACCAAGGCTCTGCTCCACCCGGCAGACCGACTGGCGTGGCTCTCGGTATTGCGGGCACCCTGGTGTGGCCTCACGCTCGTGGACCTCCACGTCTTGGCGGCCGACAGCGATCGGCCCCTACCGGAGCTGCTGGCAGACCCGGCGCGTTGGCGAGGCGTGAGTCCGGATGGGCGGGCTCGTCTGGGGCGCACGTGGGAGGTGCTGGTCGCAGCCATGGCGGAGGCCCGCTCTCGCCCCCTACGCGCCTGGGTGGAGGGGACCTGGATTGCCCTGGGCGCGCCCGCCTACCTGACGGCTCAGGAGGCTGCCGACGCGGAGACCGCGCTCGACCTGATCGAAAAGCTCGACCGTGGGGGCGAGATCCGCCCCTTGTCCGCGCTGGAGGCGCGCTTGGGGAACTTGTTCGCCAGTCCCGATCCGTTGGCTGACGCCGGCTTGCAGGTGCTCACCATCCACAAGGCCAAAGGCCTCGAATTCGACACCGTGCTCCTACCCGGACTGGGGCGCGCGCCCCGGCAGGACACTCGCCGGCTCCTGTATTGGCTCGAGACCCCGGACGAGAGACTCCTCCTCGCGCCGCTGCCCCCTAAGGTCGCGGGTGCGCGCGACCCGGTGGCCGACTACATCCGTGCCCTGGACCAAGCCAAGGAGCGCGAGGAGCGAGCCCGCGTGCTGTACGTGGCCGTGACGCGGGCGCGGGAGAGGGTGTTCCTGTGGGGGCACGCGGTGGCAAAGCGGGACGGAGCCGTGGCGCCCGAACAGCGCAGCCTCCTGGAGTGTCTATGGCCGGCGGTGCAGGAGGTCTATCAGGACCCGGGCGTGCAGACAGAGGCGACGGGCGAGGCCAAGCCGGCACGGGCCCGGCCGATTCGACGCGTGGCCTCTTCCTGGCGCTTGCCCGAGCCGCCATCAGCGGTTCATGCAGCCCCGGCGGCGGAGCCGTCTGGCGGTGATTCGGGTCCAGAGTTCGACTGGGCGGGAGAGACGGCCCGGCTGATCGGCACGGTCACCCACCGCGTGCTGGAGCGGGTGGCCCGGGAGGGCTTGGACTCCTGGCCTTCCGAACGGGTTTCCACGCTCGCTCCGGCGGTGCGAGCCCAGTTGCTGGCCCGCGGGCTGGGCGCGGTGGAGTTGAACAGAGCTCTCGCGCGGGTTCTGGAGGCCGTCGTGGGGGCGCTGGAAGACCCGCGAGGCAGATGGATCTTCGCGCCGAGGGAGAGCGCGCGCAGTGAGTTTGCCATCACGATGGCGCACGAGGGAGAAGGGAAGGCCCGGTCCGTGGACCGAACCTTCGTGGATGAGGAGGGGACGCGCTGGATCATCGACTTTAAGACCAGCACCCACGAAGGGGGTGGGGTAGAGACCTTTCTGGCGCAGGAGGCGGAACGGTATCGCGAGCAGTTGTGTACTTATGCTACGTATTTGCGCGCGCTCGAGCCGGAACGCCCCGTTCGGGCTGCCCTTTACTACCCGCTGTTGCGTGCCTTCCGGGAGGTATCCGTGTGATCCCGGTCGATGGCGCGACCCGGTTGCCCGACGAAGGGAAGATCGAGTGGACGGACCGTTGAGTTACTTGCTGCTGTTCCTAGTGGGGCTTTTCGCCGGGACGATCAATATCCTCGCCGGAGGTGGATCCTTCCTGACCCTACCGATCCTGATCTTCTTCGGTCTGCCGCCGGTCATCGCGAATGCTACCAACCGGGTCGGCGTGCTCCTGCAAAATATCGGTGGGCTCTGGGGCTTCCACCGACACGGCGTGCTCGACTGGCGCAGCGTTGCGTGGGCGGCCGGGCCCGCCACCCTGGGGTCGATCATCGGCGCTTGGGCGGCTCTGCGGGTCGGAGACCAGGCCTTCCAGCGCATCCTCGCCTTCCTCATGATCGCCGTCACCCTCTGGTCGCTCTGGAACCCGCTCAAGGCTCGGCCGGTCGGAGAGTCGAAACGGCCTCGGGCCGCGTGGCTTGCTGCGGGATTCTTCGTGGTGGGGATTTACGGGGGGTTCGTCCAGGCAGGAGTGGGGTTCCTGATCCTCGCTGCGACGACGCTAGCCGGGCTCGATCTGGTGCGAGGCAACGCGGTAAAGGTCCTCAGCGTGTTCGTCTTCACCGCGATGTCGCTGGCCATCTTCGCGTGGCAGGGAAAGGTAGACTGGACTCTGGGACTCGCCCTCGGTTCTGGCAACACGGTGGGCGGATTCCTGGGGGTGCGGCTGGCGGTGTTGAAGGGCCACAACTGGTTGCGTAGGGTTGTGACCGCATGCGTCGTCGTTTTTGCGCTGAAGCTTCTCCTCGGAGTGTAATCGGGCGTCCTCCCTGAGTTCCGCCAGGTTTCCTCGGAGGCTTGCAGCGATGTCAGGTGGGCGACGCCGTGAGTCCCTCTCCGTCGTCAATGCGCCGGTCCGGAACCCAGTGGTGGTAGCGCTTGGCGAGGAAAAGTAAGGTAGGCTCGTCTTTGCGGGCGCATTGGACTCCCACCAGAGCCCCCCACGGCCTGGGGAGCGCGTAGCGCACGCGGCCGCGGAACCCGAGTAGTCGGTCCTCAAAGGCCACCTCCACCGAGATCTCCGATCCCGCTTTGGGGTCCGCGTTCCACACGCCGAGCCGCTTCCCCCCCAGTGAGATATCCTCGGTCATGGATGGATACTCGGCTCCCCGAAGCTTGGAAACGGCGATCC
>QKJM01000120.1 GCA_003249315.1 Archangium sp. | reverse complement strand
TCCCCTGCCGCCAGCATGCGCTCCACCACCGGATGCCGCCCGGCGGAGATCGAGAGCACCTCGGACGCGTCCACCACCGGCCGCACGTAGCCGTACTCGGCCGCGCACCGGGCGAGCGAAAGCAGCGCATCACTCGTGGCCACCGCCTCCGCCGCCGAGCGCAGCCTCGGGGCCTCGGCCACCACCTTGGCCCTCAACTGCTCGAAGAGCTCCAGCTCCAGCGCGCACCGCCGCTCCTCCGCGGTGAGCACCTGCTCCTCGTACTCCTTCAGCTCCTCGGTGATGAAGCGCTCGGCGCCCACCATCGTCTGCTTGCGGATGTAGTCCGAGGGGACGAGGTGCAGGTTCGCCTTCGTCACCTCCAGGTAGTACCCGAAGACCTTGTTGTAGCGCACCTTCAGCGAATTGATCCCCGTGCGCTCCCGCTCGCGCGCCTCGATCTTCAGCAGCACGTCCTTCCCGGACGTGGACAGCTCCACCAGCTTGTCCAGCTCTGCGTGGAAGCCGGGGCGGATGAAGCCGCCCTCCTTGAGGTTGACGGGCGGCTCGTCCACCACCGCGCTCGTGAGCAGCGCGGCCAGCTCCGGCAGCGCCCCCAGCGGGCCGGCCAGCGAGTGCAGCAGCGAGGCCTCGCACCGGGCCAGCACCTCCGCCAGCCGGGGAAGCTGGGCCAGCGACTGCGCCAGCGCCCTCAGGTCCCTCGCGTTGCCCGCCCCCAGCGACAGCCGGCCGCAGAGCCTTTCAATGTCGCCCACTTCCTTGAGGATGCCGGTGAACTCCTCGCGCCACACGCTGCGCTGGGAGAGCTCCTCCACGGCGTCCAGGCGGGCGTTGATCTCCGGCAGCGAGCACAGGGGCGCGGAGAGCCACCGGGCCAGCTTGCGAGCACCGAGCCCGGTGGCCGTCCTGTCCAGCACCCCCAGCAGCGAGCCTCGGCGGGCCCCGTCCCGCAGGGTGCGCAGCACCTCCAGGTTGGAGCGGGAGGACTCGTCCATGAGGAGGTGGCCGCCGCGCTCCTGGCGGCTGAGCCTGTCCACGTGGGCGGCGTCCGTCCTCTGGGTGTCCTTGAGGTAGCGCAGGGCCGCGCCGGCCGCGCCGGTGGCCAGGGGAGCGTCCTGCAGCCCGAAGGCCTCCAGCGACTGCACCGCGAAATGGTTGCGCAGGTAGGCGGTGGCGCGGGTCGGCTCGAAGGCGGCCTTCTCCATCTCCCCCACCGCCGGCGGCTTCGGCAGCCGGGACACCAGCCAGGTCGTCTCCGGGGCGTCCCGCTGCCCCTCCGGCACCAGCAGCTCCCTCGGCTCCACCCGCGCCAGCGCCTCCACCAGCTCCTGCGGGTTGGCCGCTTCCACGGTGAAGAACTCGCCCGTGGACGCCTCCAGCAACGCCGCCCCGAAGCCCTGCGCGCCCGGGTACACCGTCGCCAGGAAGTTGCTCGCCCGGGGCTCGAGCGCCTCCTCGTCCAGCACCATTCCGGGGGTGATGACGCGCGTCACCTCCCTCTTGACGATGCCGGGCCCGCTCCCCGCCTCCTCCACCTGCTCGCAGATGGCCACCTTCAGCCCGTTCTCCACGAGCTTCGCGATGTAGCGCCGCGCCGAGTGGTACGGCACCCCGGCCATCGGCACCTTCTCCGCGTTCTTCGCCCTCGCGGTGAGGGTGATCTGCAAGAGCTCCGAGGCACGCACCGCGTCCTCGAAGAACATCTCGTAGAAGTCCCCTAGCCGGAAGAAGAGGATGGCGTCCGGGTGGAGCGCCTTCACCTCGAGGTACTGCCGCATCATCGGGGTGAGCGACGCGATCTCGCGCGCTCCGGTCGCCTCGCCGCCCGCCGTCGCCACCACCGCGGCCTCGTCCCCGGGTCCCTTGCCTGCCTTCGCCTGCATCACGCCCATCCCCGCCCTTCTCTCACGCACCGGCCCGCGGATCAACGACCAATATGACCTCGGCCGTCTCCCTGCTCACCACTACCCTGCTTCCTCTCTAGCACGCTCCTCCGACACGCCTTCGTTCTCCGGCCGAAAATCGGGAGTCGCACGTCCGAAAACCGTGGCCCCGGGACCTCGGGGAGTGCAATTTACGCTACGCCATGGAGACCCGTTCCCCCGTAGCGCTGCCCGTACCCCGGCTCTTCAAGGTGGCCGTGGCCCCCTTCCAGTCCTTCTTCCGACTGGAGGCGAGCAGCGGCATCCTCCTCGCCCTGTGCGCCGTCGTGGCGATGATCTGGGCCAACTCCCCCTGGGCTCACGAGTACGAGGCCCTCTTCGAGGCCCCTCTCACCCTCGGCGCGGCCGGCGCGGTGGCCCACTTCACCCTCCGCGAGTTCATCAACGACGGGTTGATGAGCATCTTCTTCTTCCTGGTGGGGATGGAGATCAAGCGGGAGCTGTCGGCCGGGGAGCTGAAGACCTTCTCCAAGGCGCTGCTGCCGGGCATCGCCGCGGTGGGGGGCATGGTGGTGCCGGCGCTCATCTTCGCGCTGTTGAACAAGGGGACGCCGGCCATCAAGGGGTGGGCCATCCCGATGGCCACGGACATCGCGTTCGCCATCGGCTGCCTCACCCTGCTCAAGGGGCGGGTGAGCCATGCGCTGGTGGTGTTCCTCACCGCGCTGGCCATCTTCGATGACATCGGCGGCATCCTCGTCATCGCCGTCTTCTATGGCTCGGGGCTGCACGTGGAGTGGCTGCTGGGGGCACTGGGGATCACCCTCCTGCTGTGGGGGTGCAACCTCTTCTACGTGCGCAACGGGGTGGTGTACTCGGTGCTGGGTGGCGCGCTCTGGTACTCCATGCACCATGGCGGGGTGCATGCCACCATCGCCGGCGTGGTGTTGGGGATGATGATTCCGGCGAAGGCGGCGCGTCCCGGCCGGGACGTGCTGGCGGATCTGCACCGCTTCATCGGCGACCTGCTGGGGCAGCCCGGGGACGAGGCGAACCGCAGTGCGCAGTTGCTGCACATCGAGGAGCAACTGGAGGACATCGAGCCGCCGCTCAACCGCTTCGAGCACCTGTGGCATGGGTGGGTGGCGTTCGGGATCGTCCCGCTGTTCGCGCTGGCCAACTCGGGGATTCCGCTGGATGGGATGCGGCTGGGGGATCTGCTGGAGCCGCTGCCGCTGGGGGTGGTGCTGGGCCTCTTCGTGGGCAAGCAGGTGGGCATCTTCCTGTTCACCTGGGGAGCGGTGAAGGCGGGGCTGGCGGCGATGCCGGGGCAGGCGCGGCTGCTGCAACTCCACGGGGTGTCGGTGGTGGCGGGCATCGGCTTCACGGTGGCGCTGTTCGTGGCGGGGCTGGCCTTCGTCGGGCATCCGGATCTGCTGGCGCAGGCGAAGCTGGGCATCCTTCTGGGCTCCTTCCTCTCGGCGGTGGTGGGATACCTGATCCTCCGCTTCGCGCCGGTGCCCCGGCCGGCGGCCTCGACGACCTCCTGAGCCACCTGGCGAGGAGGCGGCGAAGAGGATTTGCGGCCCCCGGGGGGCTCGTGGAAAGGTGCTGGGACCGTGATCCTCCAGGACTTGAACCGTGTGCGGCAGATTGCGACGATCGCCGCGCGCCACGGCTTCGCGGACCTGCTCGAGCGAGCGGGTCTGTGGCGCATGTTGGGACGCCGGGAGAATGTGGAGGTGTCCCCGGAGGCGCAGCGAGCCTCCACGGCACGCCGCTTCCGGATGCTGCTGAACGATCTGGGCCCCACCTTCGTGAAGCTGGGGCAGATCCTCTCCACGCGGGCGGACCTGCTGCCCTCCGAGTACATCGAGGAGCTGGCGACGCTGCAGGATCACGTGGATCCCTTCCCGCTGGAGGAGGTGTTCGGGCAGATCCGTGAGGGGCTTGGCCGGGAGGTGGACGAGTTCTTCCGGGAGATCGATCCGCGGCCGCTGGCGGCGGCGTCGATCGCCCAGGTGCATCGGGCGGTGACGCTGGAGGGGGACGAGGTAGTGGTGAAGGTGCAGCGGCCGGGGATCGCGAAGCGGATCGACTCGGATCTGACGGTGCTGCGCTCGCTGGCGAGGCTGCTCGAGGCGGTGGTGGAGGAGACGGGGATCTACACGCCCTCGGGGATCGTGGACGAGTTCGATCGGGCGATCCACGAGGAGCTGGACTTCGTACACGAGGCCTCGAACATCCGGGCGTTCCTGGAGAACAACCGGAACCGGCCGTACATGAAGATTCCGCGGGTGTACGACATGCTCAGCAGCCGGACGGTGCTGACGATGGAGTTCATCCAGGGGGTGAAGATCAGCCAGGCGGAGCTGTCTCCGGAGGATAGGAGGGAGGTGGCGGGCCACATCCTGGACGCGAGCTTCCGGCAGCTCTTCGAGGACGGGCTGTTCCATGGGGATCCGCACCCGGGGAACATCCTGGTGCTGGAGGGGAACCGGCTGGCGCTGTTGGACTACGGCGTGGTGGGCCGGCTGTCGCGGGCGATGCAGGAGACGCTGGTGATGCTGGCGCTGGCGGTGGCGCTGAAGGACAGCGACTCGGTGGCCCGGATTCTGTACCGGGTGGGTGTGCCGGACGCGCGGGCGAACCTGGTGGGGTTCCGCAACGACATTGAGAGCCTGCTGGGGCAGCACCTGCCGGCGACGCTGGGCGAGGTGGATGCGCGGAGCCTGATGAGGGATCTGCTGGATCTGGCGGTGAAGTACCGGATCCGGATTCCGAAGGAGTACGCGCTGCTGAGCCGGGCATCGGTGTCGACGGAGGGGATGCTGCGGAGCCTGTACCCGGACCTGAACATCCTGGAAGTGGCGATGCCGTACGCCAAGGAGCTGCTGGCGGACCGGTATGATCCGTCCCAGTTGCAGGGCGGGCTGATGAAGACGCTCCTGCGGTTCCAGTCGCTGGCGCAGGATCTGCCGACGCAGTTGTCGCAGATCCTGTTGGATCTGGAATCGGGGAAGTTCAGCGTGACGGTGCGGGCGGAGCAGTTCGATCAGCTGAACGAGAACCTGCGTGGGGCGGCGGTGGTGTTGTTCCTGGGGCTGTGCGCCTGCGGGTTCATCGTGGGGGCGTTCATCTCGTTCGCGGGGACGCCGTGGGTGTACCGGGGAGTGTCGGTGATGGGGATCCTGGGCGTGGCGATGTCCGCGGCGCTCTTCGGGGCGACGATCACCTGGTATCTGTTCGGCCGGCGCTTCGGGAAGGTGCGACTGAGCCGGTGGCTGAAGAAGCAG
>QKJM01001038.1 GCA_003249315.1 Archangium sp. | reverse complement strand
GTGGAGAGGTTGTCCTCCGAGGAGAGGGTGAAGGGGTTGGGGCGGTGCGCGGCGTGGGTGTTGCCGGAGGGGCGCGACTCGGCTCTCGACTGCTCCTTGGCGCGCTTCTCCGGAGCGGGCGGGGAGAAGGCGAAGGTTGGCGGCCCATCCTCGAAGTCCTCCTCGTTCGAGCCGAAGGTACGCAGGGACTTGCGTTGCATCGGGGCGGCCGCCGGGGCGTGGTTCCCCGCGAGTGACGCGGCGCTGGCGCCGAAGAGTCGGCGGATGTTGTTGCCGAAGAGGGAGAGGGTGGCCACCAGGAGGGCCAGGACGCCGAGGGTGATGAGGGCGAGCTTCGACAGACCTGCGAATCGCTTCATGGGGAGTTCTCGGAGGGAGCGCGTGGGCGGCTCGGTACGCGTGCGGGAGTCGCACGAGTGCCGGGGCCGGCGCATCCGTCATCCGGAGGAGGTCGGTCATCCGGCCGAGGGTCGGTCAACGGGCGGATGGCGCTGCGTGGGGCGGGCCGTGCGGCGTGCGGCGGGCCGGGGCGGGGGAGCGGGGCGGGTGCGCTTCCAGGTGGCGAGCACCTTGTCCACGTAGAACTCCGTCTCGCCGTTGCGAGGCACGCGGCGAGAGACGTTGCCGGGCCCTGCGTTGTAGGCGGCCACGGCGAGCTTCACGTTGCCGCGGTAGCGCGCGAGCTGCGCGGCGAGGTAGCGCGCGCTGCCGTCGAGGGCGGGCTCCGGCTCGAAGGGATCCTCCACGCGCAGCCAGCGGGCGGTGTCGGGCATGAGCTGGCCGGGGCCCATGGCGCCCGCGGGGGAGATGCGGTGAGGCAGGGTGTTGGACTCCACCTCGACCAGGGCCTCGAGGAGGCCCGCGGGGAGGCGGTGGCGGCGCTCGGCGGCGCGGATGAGGGGGGCGAGCTCCGCGTGGCCCTCGACCAGGCAGGTGGGGCGGTGACGCGCGTAGGCGACGAGGGCGTACGCCTTCTGCTCGAGGAAGGAGAGGGAGAAGGGCGACACGTGGGTGTCGCCGAAGAAGGCCACGGCCAGATTGAGGAGTACGAGGGGCGAGAGGGTCCACAGCCCCAGTCGCACCCATGAAAAGCCCCTGGCCCGTCTTCGCCGCACCCCTCTTCCATAGGGGGGCCAGGGGCGTCCGTCCAACTTCTGACCGGGCCGGGTGCCTACCTCCCGCCGCGCTTGCGAGCCGGGGCGGCCTTGCGCGCGGAGCTCTTCGCGGCCGGGCGCCTGGCCGCGGCGGTCTTCTTCGAGGCCGGGCGCTTGGCGGCAGCGGTCTTCTTCGAGGCCGGGCGCTTGGCGGCAGCGGTCTTCTTCGAGGCCGGGCGCTTGGCGGCAGCGGTCTTCTTCGAGGCTGCGCGCTTGGAGGGCTTTGCCTTGCTCTTGGGCGTGGTGAGGAGCGTGTCGAGGGCGGTGAGCGCGTCGATGGTGGTGAAGATGCCCTGGACGTGGCCCTTGTGGACGACGACGGCCGAGCCGTACTTGTGCAGGGCCATGGTGCGGGCGACCTCGGCGAGCGCGGTGCCCGGGGTGACGGCATAGGCATCCTGGCTCATGGCCTCCTCGACGGTGACCTCCTTGGGCTCTACGCCCTGGAGGCTCTCCACCAGGTGCAGGTCTCTCATGGAGACCATGCCCACCAAGGCTCCTCCTTCGAGCACGGGGAGGTGGCGGATGGCGTGCTCGTTCATGATGCGGTGGGCCTCGGTGAGGGGGCTCTTCACGCCGATGGTGTGGACGCTGCGGGTCATGAAGTCGTCGATGAGATGGGACATGGGTTCCTCTGTGATGTTCGCAAGCGAGCAAACTAGCAAGGTACCGGCCAACCTGGATGCGCGGCGAGGGACGAAGTGACGTCTCTGTTCGCCGCGCAGCGTCTGCGCTGGGAGGTGGAGGGGGGCGCAAGAGCTGCGCCTGTCTGGAGCGAGAGCCCGTGACGCGAGTTCTGGCGTGACTTTCGCAGTCATGTAGAGTGGGGTGACCGCAGAAAGCGGCCAGACGACACGCGGGAGGGAGGATCGCCATGCAGTCCGTTGATGCGCTGCCCGGGCTGGAGCGCCTGGTGGAGGTGTGCCGGGGGAAGGGACATCCGATGAAGCAGGAGCCGCCGCTCACGCCGGCGCCCATCGCGGGGAGGCCCGTGGTGGGGCTTCCGTTGGATCCACTGCTGGCGGCGGTACACGCGCGGGTGGGGTACCTCTGGGTGAGGGATGGCTTCTTCCTCCTCCCGGCGCGGGATGGGTGGAGACCGGACCTGGCCGGGGTGAACGAGCGCTGGCGCCGCAACTGGCCGGAGCCGTTCCGCTCGCTGCTCGTCTTCGCGCAGGACGACCGGATGACCTACGTCTACGCCACGGTTCCGAGCCTGGCGACCGCGAGCGGCTCGCAGCCGGTGGTCTGGGTCGACACCTACGATGAGCTGTATGCCCTGCCCGTGGCCTCGGATGTGGACCGCTTCCTCGAGGCGTACTCGCGCTATCTCGAGTTGCCCGAGCTGCCCACCGAATATGAGGAGGGAGGACTCCCGGCCCGTCTCTTCCCCTGGGACGTGCCGGAAATCATTGCCCGGGATGGAGCGCTCATGACAATGCTTCGCGCCGGGCACTTCGACTTCTTGTCCGGCGGCAGCGAGAGGGCTCGGCAGTGGATGGAGGAAATGCTCTCGGCGCGAACGCGCTAATGATCATCGAGCTCGCTGGTACACTGCTGGCCGGTATCGGTGGTCGGGTCATTGGCGATGCTGTGCGCGTGCCGCGGCGTGGACGGGCCCGGGTCGTAGCTCCAGGGGAAGGGCAGGTCTTCGCCGGACTCGTTGAAGTTCGACACCTCGTCGGCGAGAGAACCGAGGATGTCGCAGTCCGTGTTCCCCGTGGTGTTCACCGCTCTCATCAGCAGATTCTCGGGCATCGTCCGCGCGCCGAAGAGTCGCTGGTTGCAGGTGCCCACCAGCGTCTGTCGAGCGAGCTGGAAGCGGTGCTTGTCCAGCGTGTTCCGCATCGCTCCGCTCTCGAAGCGGGCCGGACTTCCCCACAGCAGGCCCAGCGCATCCTCCAGCGTGTGGATGGTGACGATGCCGAGATTCACCGGCCCCTTGGACAGGCAGTCCCGCAATGCCTGTTCGTGTGTCTTGAAGAAGCCCTGCGTGCGAGTCGCCTCCCAGTGAGGCTTTTCCTGTGGGGGGGCCGCGCCCCCCAGCCCCAGCGCCAGTGCGGCGACTCCCGCGGTGAACCACGTCTTCCTCATGTCTTCCCTCCGTCCGAATTTCCTTGGGGCGCCACTGCCCGACGGAGGGCATTTCACCTCTCGTGCCGGGCGAGACAGGGCCCTCGGAGCGTGAGGCCTCGTCCGAGCGGACGAGGGGGTTGCCCGATACCTGGCGAAGCCGCGGAGGGGGCTTGCCTGGGTTGGGCAGCGGACTTCCCTTCGTCAGAAGAGGAGGTCGAAGTAGTGTACCCGGGCCCAGAGTCCGGCGCAGGCCTGGATGTCCGCGGTCCATGGCTGTTCGGGCAGGTCGCCGCGCGCCTCGAACACCAGCTCCACCGTGTTGTCTCGCGCGAGCTGCGGAACCGTCACCGCCTCCACCCCGCGCAGGCTCAACCGCGTGGTCGAGTACACCTGCGAGGGCCGGTGGTACTCCAGCAGCGTGCGGATGACCTCCGTGGAGCCCGGCCGCCGCAGCGACACCTTCGCGTACTCGATTCCGCCCAGGCTCGCGTCACCCCCGGTGACGTTCAGCTCGAACAGTCGTAGCCGGAGCTGCGTGTCCAACTCCCCCTCGGGCAGCGACGCTCCCAGCTCTCCCAGAGGGAACTGGAGGCTCTGCTGAAGGGACTGCACTCCCGGCGGCGAGGCGGGGAAGCTCACGCTTCGCTCGGTCCGGCAGATTTCTTCATCCTCCATGTCCACCACGAAGAGGGTATCCGCGAGCTTGCGGCAGCCCGGGGCGAGCAGGGTGGCGGCGGACAGCAGGAGGACGCGGGGAAGGGCGCGCATGGGGAGTCTCTCAGTTGAAGTAGACGAGCAGGCCCAGCTTCACCGCCGGGCTGGTGAGACGGAGCGAGAGCGGCTTCGCGGTGATGTCCGGATCGCCCTCGGCGTCCCCTATGAACGTCTCCACGTCGTCCACCCGGAAGGACCAGTAGCTGAGCCCCACCTGGCCGAAGAAGGTGACGTACCGCCAGGGGGACACCTCCAGCCCCAGGCTCGCGCTGGCGTAGTCGTATCCCCCACCTTGGACGGGCGAGCTTCCCGAGGTGGGCGACTCTCCGCGCAGTCGCGCCAGGAGCTGCTCGTGGTCCGCGTTGAAGAAGTGGCCCACGTCCACGTTCAGCGAGGGCGAGACCAGGAGCTCGAGCGGGATGAGGCTCGCGCCGCCGCGCACTCCCTGGCCCAGGCTGTTGATGGTGCCGCCCACGTGCAGTCGCAGCCAGCGCAGGGGGCGCACGAGCACCGCGGCGCCAATCCCGTCCGGAGCTCCTACATCCACCACCATGCCCAGCCGCGTCTGCCACGGTGGGGCCGGTCGCGCGTCCATCGCGTCCCCCGGTGCGAGGACGGCTTCCTCCTCGGCGTCCTCCTCCTCCGGGAGCTCCTGGGCCCATGCTCCGGGCGCCATCCCCAGCGCCAGCACGCAGGCCAGCGCCGGGGCTCCCTTCCTGACGAGGCCCGGTGGGACCGGACCCTCACTCGGCTCGTTCACTGTGCGCCTCATCTCCGTCCTCCCGGGGCCTCCGGGCCATGGTGCCGAATCATTCGCGACCCGGGGCTCCGAGAGAAGGGCCGGCTCCCTCTCGTCGTGTTCTTCGGCGAGCGGGCGGGCGGGCAGGCGGGGTTACCTCGGAGGTGGGGGGCTCTCGTCCCCTCTGGAGGGCGCTCGACCGCGGGGTGGAATCTGCTACGGTGCGTCGCCTGGCTGCACCTGACCCCCGGAGTCAGTGGATGCTCAAAAAGCTACTCTTCGGCCTCGTGGCCCTGATGGTGCTCGTGCTCGGCGTCGGCTTCCTGCTGCCGTCGAAGTTCCACGTCGAGCGCTCGGTGCTCATCCAGGCCTCGCCCGAGGCGGTGTACGCTCATGTGGCCAATCTGCGGCGCTGGCAGGACTGGTCGCCGTGGAACGCGCGGCAGTTCCCGGGCAGCGAGTGGTCGTTCGCGGGGCCGGAGGAAGGGGTGGGGGCC
>QKJM01000938.1 GCA_003249315.1 Archangium sp. | reverse complement strand
CGCGGTGTCGAAGAACCCGCGTCTCTTCTCGTCGGCACGGCTCCAGGGCGGGCACCGCATCCATGACGAGGTGGACGCGGAGATCACCCAGGGACTGGAGGCGAGCATGCTCAGCATGGATCCTCCGGAGCACAACTCCTACCGGGGAGTGGTGGCTCCCGCCTTCACCGCCGAGCGTCTCCGCGCCATGGAGCACGGCATCCGCGCTCGCGTGACGGCCCTGTTGGATCGAATCGCTCCCCTCGGCGAGTGCGAGTTCGTCTCCTCCGTGGCGGCGGAGTTGCCGATCCAGGTGATCGCCGAGCTCCTTGGCGTGCCGCAGGAGGACAGGCTGCGGCTTTTCGAGTGGTCCAACGCCCTCATCGGCGAGGACGACCCCGACATGCGGAAGTCCGCGGAGCACATCCGCCAGTGTTCGAAGGAGATGGGTTTCTACGCGCTGAAGCTCTGGCGGGAGCGCCTGCGCCGGCCTGGAGAGGATCTCGTCTCCATGCTCGTAAATACGGAGCTCGACGGGGAGGGGATGTCCGTCCCTCGCTACTTCGCCACGTTCTTCCTGCTGGTGATCGCTGGCAACGAGTCGGTGCGCAACTCGATCTCCGGAGGGCTCATGGCGCTCTCGCAATACCCCGAGCAGCGTCAGCGGCTCCTCGAGAACCCGGCATTGATTCCCCAGGCCGCGAAGGAGATCGTCCGCTGGGTCTCTCCGTTCCTCCACATGCGCCGCACCGCCACCGAGGACACCGAGCTGGCAGGACAGCGCATCGCCAAGGGGGAGCGGGTCGTCCTCTGGTACCTCTCCGGCAACTTCGACGAGGAGGTATTCGAGCAACCCGAGCACTTCGACGTGGTGCGTACCGGACCGCTCCACCTGGGCTTCGGTCAGGGGCAGCACTACTGTCTGGGGTGGCGCCTCGCCGAGATGCAGTTGACGATCCTCTTCCAGGAGCTGCTGCGCCGCTTCCCGGACATGGCGCCGTGCGGACCCGTCCGCCGCGTCCGCTCGAACTTCGTCAATGGCATCAAGGAGCTGCCCGTTCGCTTCACCCCGGAGCGTTGAAGGACACCTCGTAGCCGTCGTCGTCCTGCTGGATGACGGCGGTCCGCGCCTCGACGGCCGGCAACAGGACGTGGAGGGGCGGGCCTCTTCCGAGGTCGAGCACGCCGAAGGGGAGGTGGGACACGTTCGTCACCAGCAGGCCCGCTCGCGGATCCACCGTGTGCAGCTCGGCGAGGAATCGCGGCCCCTGCTCCCGGTGCAGTCGTTCGAGGCAGGCGAGCGAGTCCCGGGCGCCTCTCTCGTCGAGGACGGAGCGAACGCTCTCCCTCACTCGGATCGCGAGCTCCGGCAGCGTCTCTCGCTCGAGGACTTCCCGCGAGAGCCACAGCGGCGCGAAGCGGATGGCATTGCCAAAGTAGTTCTTCGGCAGTCCTCCATGGAGGCGGCGGTAGTCGACGGGGATCGACACCGCGAGCCCGGTCGGACCCGCGAGCGCGCCGGCCTGGGACTGGATCAGCCAGGCACAGAGGACGTCGTTGTCCGAGAGAGCGTGGCCCTTGGCCAGGGTCCGGGGCTCCGGCGGTACGCACCGGGTGCCGAAGGATGCGGGGAGGAGGCGAGGAGGGGCTGGCCTCGGCGGACCCCACGTGAATCCGCTCCTGCTCCGGACGTCCTCCGGAGTGAGCGCCACCGAGGAGGGCTCCGGCTCGACTGCCAGCAGGTGTCGCTCCCAGGGCAGCGGCTCGACGGGGCGCCCATGCACCGCGCGCGACCAGGTACGCAGGAGCAGGAAGAGGCTGTAGCCATCCGCCACGGCGTGCGACACCGTCACGCTCAGGATGCTGCCCGTTGGAGCGCGCGTCAGGCGGGCCGCCAGCAACGGACGTCCCGGCTCCGCCTCCAGTCGCGGGATGAGCGCCTCGAGAGTCCCGGGCTCCGCGAGATCCTCCGGCAGTCGGGGACACTCCTGGACCTCGAGCCACCGGGGCGGAGCGCGCAAGGGCTCCAGGTCCCATCGGCTCTCGTCTCGCACGACGAGCCCGTGGCGCAGGGGCGGAATCCCTTCGAGTACCGCGTCCAGCGCGGTCGCGAGTCGCTCCTCGTCGAGTCCTCCCTCGTACCGCAGGACGATGGAGATGGCATGGCCGATGAAGAGGTGATCCAGCGCGGCGAGGGGATGGGACGCGGTGGAGGGCACGATCGGCTCAGCGGGTGGGCAGGGTGGCGGAGTAGGTGCCGTCCTGAGAGGTGAGGGTCTGCGCGAGCAGCAAGGCCGAGGGATGACCCTCCACGTTCACCACGCGGAAGAATCGCACCGAGGCGTAGGGAACGGAGGACTGCACCAGCCTCTCGCCGCTGAAGCGCACGAGCCCGTTGATCTGCCGGCCCTTGGAGAGGGCGAAGGGCTGGAGCGAGAGGACGCCCTCGGTGCTGGTGTTCTCGCCGGGGCGCACGGTGACGATTCGGCTGACGCGGGGGAGGTTCTGGCTGGGAATGAAGTCCAGGCGGTACTGGCCCGGATCCAACGCGAGCTCGAAGCGACCCTCAGCGTCGGTGAGGCGGGGGGCCTCGACGCTGGCCGAGGAACGGGGCCAGCCGGGCGTCTCGGCGATGGGCAGGGCCATCACCTTCACGCCCGCTGCCGGCTCCGAGCTGCTCGGCAGCAGCAGGGTGCCTCGCACCTTCAACCGGGCCGCGCACGTCACGTCCGGCAACTGCGCTCCGGTGCGCGGAATGGTGATGGCCTGCACGGTGATGCCGGCATTCGTTCCGGGCGGGGGGATGACGTAGAGGTTCAGCGAGCTCCCATCGGGGGCACCGGGCAGCGTCCGCAGCTCGAAGTGACCCTGCTCGTCCGTGAGCACCTTGTCGCTGTGGTATTGCCCGCCGCCGCCTACCTTGCCTCGCACGTACACCGTCGCCGCTTCCAGGGGTTGTCCGTCTGGTTCCAGCAGCCGACCCTCGACCGTCACCGGCTCTCCATAGTCTCCCAGCTCCAGAGGCTCCTGGATGCCCAGGCGCGGATTCACCGTGAACACCTTGATCGGCACCGCCGCCTCCACGGAGGTGGGCGTCACCCGGATCAACACACTGGGCAGCAACGCCGCCGAGGGCGGTAGCGAGAGCGCGAAGTCTCCCGATCCGCTCGTCACGGGCTCGCGCTGCGAGAGCGGGCGCAGGTTGGCGTCCAGTGCCTGCACCTCCAGCTCCGTGTCCACCAGCAGCTCGCCCTGGCGCACCACCTTCCCCGTGAGCCGGGTGAGCTCGCTGGCCGCGGGCAACAGGAAGTCGAGCGTCACCTCCTGGCCCGGCTCCACCTCGCGCGCATCGGTCAGGGGCGGCAGCTCGGAATCCTCTGGCAGCAGGGTGACGTCGTAGCGCCCCGAGCCCACCGAGAGCGAGTAGCCTTCGCTCGTGGGTATCAGGGTGGTCTCATGCCGGCGCATCACGCCGGGGATGAGCAGGCTCTCTCCCGTCACGCGCACGGTGACGGGCGCGGAGTAGTTGATGGGCGACGACGTGGACACCTCCTCCCGGCGCACCAGACCCCGCAGCAGGGAGGGATCGAACAGCTCGATGTTCTGCTGGCTGCGGAGCTGATCCACACGGAAATCCTGCGCGTGCAGGCCGGCCATGGGGTTGGGAATCACCTCCACCACGATGTTCTGGCCAGGATCTCCACAGCCCTCGGGAAAGCACACCTCGCCCTCGTCGCACTCTTCGTCGCTGAGGCAGGAGATGGCCATGCTCTCCATGGTGGCCGAGCAGCCCATGACGAGCGCCGCCAGCAGCATCGTCGCGCTCATGCTTTTCATTGGCAGTCTCCTCCCGGCACCGTCTTCACGAACCAGGCATAGGTGGCGGTGTAGCCCGGATCCGCGAAGTCCGTACCGTCCGGCAGCGTGATGATTCGTGGCTGGGGCTCTCGGCCCACCAGACGGCTGTCGGAGATGATCACCTCCACGAGGTGATCTCCCGGCGTGCTCAGCTTGCTGCCGAGCGCCCCGAAGTCCTCCCGGAAGTAGGCTCGATCCTCGCGCAATGGCTTGCTGCTCGGCGTCAGCGAGTACTCCAGATCCGCGCCCTTCGAGTGGGTCGGATCGTAGTCCACGTACCAGTGTGCGCTGATGAGGTCTCCAATGTCTGGATCCTCGACGATGACCGAGAACTCCAGGCTGCACAGGTCGGCGCCGTAGCTTCGGATGATGCGCTCGGATGGTTGCACCTGACTCTCCACGATCCGCGGGGGACGATTGCGAGGTTGGGGAAGCTCGCTGAGATAGTTCTCCTCCTGGGGGATGAGACACCCCCCCGAGGCCCACAACGTCGCCCCGATCCCCAGCCACTTGATGGAGGGAATCGAAAGCAAATCACTGGCCAGACGGAGAAACGCGGATTTCATCGGAAGATCAGGGGGTTGGGAGGGTGCCACAGGCCAGGGGCGAAGGGAATCGCGACAAGGCTGTCACGGGGTCTCCACCGCCGGAGTGTCATCCACCGGGCGGCGGAGCCGGGCCTGGAAGAAGAGCAGTCCATAGCCGGTGAGCATCCAGAAGAGCTCGCGGGCGCGCTTCACCATGGCGAAGGCGGCGGCCAGATGGAGGGAGTCCGCGCCGCCCAGGCCACCGATGAAGGCCGCGTAGCCCGCGTCCTGCACGCCGAGTCCCGCGGGGACGAAGAAGGCCAGGGCCTTGAGCACCGACAGCACCGCTTCGATCGCCAGCGCCTCGCCGAAGCCGAGGTCGAAGCCGAGCAGGCGCAGGAGGAGGAAGGTCTCGGAGGCCTCGACGATCCACATGCCCACGTAGAGCAGGGCGGGGAGGGCGGCGTTGCGGGGGGCGAGCGCTCGGCCGAGCAGTCCGTCCGCGTGCTCGAGCGAGGCCCTGCGCGTCTCCATCCACCGCTGAAGCGACTGGCCGGGGAGCCGCTGGAGTGCCCGCCCGAGCCGCCCGGCGAGTCCTCCTCCGAGGATCCACCCCGACACGATTCCCAGCGTCATGAGCCCCCCCGCCACGCAGGCGGTGAAGAAGGGCAACCCGGCGACACCGAGCACGCGGGTGGAGCTGTCGGCCAGGAAGTGCCAGCCGAGCAGGGTAGCGAGGCAGAGGTAGAGGCCATGTCCCAGGACGATGAAGCACTTGCGGGCGGCGATGATGCTCACGCACTCGGGGAGGGGCACACCGCAGC